>NZ_JAUBRO010000056.1:0-41289 GCF_036701945.1 Microcoleus sp. MON1_C1
ATCAGTTGACGTGCCATAACTTATCACCTCTAAACAGTATCTTTATTCTATGCAACTTCATGTAAAATTGGTATAAGCTGATATTATTTGGTAGTTGTTGGCTGCTAAATGATATGTATGTGCGATCTAACAACCGCAATCAAATTGCTTGGTAGTAAGGAATACAAGTCCTCTGAGTTTTATGAGGACTTGCATTCCTCACTAGAAGCGTGATAACGGTAATTTTACCGGAATAGATATGCGGACTCATGACTAACATTCCTGGAGGCTATTAGACTCAATCAACCGGCTAGAATAAAGAAAATTCTGCCTGTCAGTCTAGAATATTAACTCTTCCAGGTTGGTGCGTGCAAGACTCACTAATTACCAACTTTCTTCATCGGGATTATTGGAATTGCTCCAGATTTCCACATCTAAATCATTGAGATAAATTAGAGCCGTTTCAATCTGTTTACTGGTACCGTTAAGTTCCAAGTCAAACCAACCGTCATCTAAAGTTTTGACACCCAACAAAGCGGCATTAAAATTCACCGTCAAGCCGTATTCAGAAATCAGGTTAGAGATCACAGGTTCCTGATGGTACTCTTTAGGAACTCGAATGCGAATGCGGGTTTGAGTTGGTCTGCTGTCAGCACTATCAGATTTTGGAATATCTGATTCTTGGGTTTTGTGAAAATTGCCGATCGCCTCAAATTCAGATTCGCTAGTGTTGTGAGCTAACATTTGGGCCTCCTAATGTTTGTTTCAGTTTACATTTTGCACCAATATCTTGTAGGGTGCAAAGCTGCGATATTTTCCAGCTTCCAAGCAGATTGTCGATAGATCCGCACCCTACTAATGACTAACAACTTCGTACCCTACAGCCTAATGACTGATGATTATTCTTCAACCTCCTTAATGCTAGTTTTTCGTTCCAAAATCTCCTTAAGCACGAGGGTAACAACTCCTAAAAAACCTAGAATTACCGCCGCTGAAAATGCGGCTTGCGTCGCGTACTGCTTGTAAGCATCCTCTACAAACAAAGGCAAAGTTTGGGTTTTTTTAGCAATATTTCCCGACACCACAGAGACGGCTCCAAATTCTCCCATTGCTCTAGCATTGGTCAAAATTACTCCGTAAAGCAATCCCCAGCGAATACTGGGAAGCGTGACATTCCAGAAAATTTGCCAGTCATTTGCTCCCAAAGTTTTCGCCGCCTCTTCTTGATCTGTACCCACTTCTTCCAAAACAGGAATTACTTCGCGGGCTACAAAAGGCAAGGTAACAAAAGCAGTAGCCAGCACCATTCCAGGGAAGGCAAAAATAACCTTGATATTGGCGGCCTCCAGCCAGGGCCCGAACCATCCTACCCGACCGTAAAGCAGTACAATCATTAAACCTGCAACTACGGGAGATATGGCAAACGGCACGTCTAAAATGCTGATTAATAGCGTGCGCCCCCGAAATTTATTGCGACCAATTACCCAGGCTGCACATAAACCGAAGACTGTATTTACAGGCACGACAATCAGAGAAATCACCAGGGTAAGTTGCGCTGCGTGCAGAAAATCGGGCGAGGTTAAGTTAGAAAAAAATGGCTCAAATCCTTTTCGGAAAGCTTGGTAAAAAACGTTGACCATGGGGATAAATAAGACGAGAGCAAGATAGCCGCTCGCAATTCCGATTAAAGTGGGTTTTACCCAGGCTTTCTCCTGACTCCGACTAGAACCCGCAGGCGGAAATTTGTAATCAGCGGGTGAATTGATATTAGCCGTCATAGCGTCTTCTCCATGCTTGTAATAGATTAATTGCGAACAGCATTGCCAGGGAAATACCTAACAGGATAGTGCCGATAACTGTTGCTCCTGCATAGTCGTACTGTTCCAATCTTTGAAAAATTAATACTGGCGCGATTAAATCTTTGAAGGGTATGTTAGAGGCTACAATTACAGTAGAGCCGTACTCGCCAACCGCTCGCGAAAACCCGAGGGCAACTCCGGTTAAAATAGACGGAAATAACGGCGGTAAAACTACTCGCCAGAAAGTTTGAAATTGAGAAGCACCCAAGCACCAAGCTGCTTCTTCGATGTCTTTTTCCATCTCGTTTAAAACTGGCTGTACAGTCCGCACGATAAAGGGCAAGGAAATAAAGATCATCGCTATTCCTACGCCCAAGCGAGTAAATGAGATCTTGATTCCCAAGGGTGCAAATAGCCCGCCGATCCAGCCGTTATCGCTGTAAACTGTGGCGAGAGTTAAACCCGCGACGGAGGTTGGCAGTGCAAAAGGTAAATCAACTGCTGCATCGACAACCCGTTTTAAGGGAAAGTCGTAGCGGACTAATACCCAGGCAATTAATGTGCCAAATACTCCGTTAATTAATGCCGCAATTAATGCCGTAACGAAGGTGACATCGTAGGCGGAAAGGGCGATCGGACTGGTGGCAATTGCCCAAAATTCGGCGGGGTTTGCTGTGCTGGCTTTCAGGAGCATTGCTGCAACTGGGAGCAATAGCATTAAGCTGAGGTAGCCTAGGGTGATTCCCCAAGGTAATGTGATTTTGCCGATCGCCTTTTTGATATTTTCGATCGGAGATTCAGGGTTGCTGGTTGGAGATGATACAGCCATAAGTGAATAGTTTTGAGTTGCCAAGAATAGTGAATCTTTTAGATCCCCGACAACTTCGAGGAAGTCGGGGAGCTGAGCCTTGTGTTTTTTTACTGTTTAATTGAACCTTGGATTTTGTCAAAAACAGCTCCGTCATCGAAGAATTTCTGCTGAATATCTCCCCAACCTCCTAAGTCTTGAGCTGTAAATAGGGTTTTGATGGGGGCATATTTTTTGACAAATTCTGGTTCCGCGGCTACTGTCGCATCTACTGGGCGGAAGCCTACTTTGGCAAATTCTCGCTGAGCTTCTGGGGTGTAGAGAAACTTGACAAATGCTTCGGCGACTTCGCGAGTACCGTGTTTATCCACGTTTTTATCGACGATGGCAATCGGATTGTCGATCGAAACATTGACTTCGGGAATAGTATAAGTCGGTTTTTCGCCTTTCTCACCTGCCAGAAGAATCTCGTTTTCGTAGTTAATTAAGGCGTCGCCTTGCCCTTGTTTGAAAAATACATCAGTGGCTTCGCGGGCATCTTTAGTCAGAATCGGGACGTTTTTGTAGACTTTGCTAGTAAAGTCTAATGCTTTGGTTTCGTCTCCTCCGGTTTTAACAACCGATCCCCAAAGTGCGAGGAAATTCCAACGGGCAACGCCTGATGTTTTGGGATCGGCAGTAATCACTTTTACTCCGTCTTGGCTTAAATCTTCCCAGGTTTTGATGTTTTTGGGATTGCCTTCGCGGGTAACTATTGCTCCTACGGATTTACTGACTATGCCTTCGTTGGGAACTTCTTTTTCCCACCCAGGTTGAATTAGTCCGGCTTTTTCGATTTTTGCAGTGTCGAGGGCGAGGGCTAGGTGTACGATGTCTGCTTCTAAACCGTCAATTACGGCCCGAGTTTGGGAACCGGAACCGCCGTAGCTTTGGTTAAAAGTGACGGTTTGACCCTTTTCTTTTTGCCACTGTTCTACGAATTTGGGAATTATCGCTTCGTGGGCGGCTTTCGTGACGGCGAAGGATACTAGGGTTAATTCTACGTTGCCTTTGTTGGCTGCTGGGCTAGCACCGCCTGGAGTGGCTGCGGGGTTGTTGGTGCTTCCCTGGCCGCAGGATGCAACGGCCAGACTTAAAGTTATTCCGACTAAAAATAGCGACACAAATCTTTTGAGGGCAGTAAATGATTGATTTGTGCTGGCTGATGGCTGTTGTGGCCAGTGAAGGTGTTGATTTAGGCGTTGCCACGGACTCATTATATTTGTTCCTCTAGAAAAAGTACGGTTATTGGGTCGGAATACCGTAATTATGGTTGTGAAGTACGATTATAGACAAGAGCGAGTCAAATGGCAACAAAAAAAATGAATTGGGGGAACTCAGGGTCGATCGCATATTCTGATGTCTTTTCCCTCGGTGCTTTCGATTCAGATTTGGGGTAAAATGTAAAGTGTATAAATACTATTATTGAGTTAAGGTGCTCAACTTGCGCGGCTGCACGATACGCCCTACGATTACCATCGGCCGCTCGCTCAAATGTAATAGCCCTGCCAAGAGTCCCCGCCCCAGGGGGATATGTCTGACTCGCGCGATCGCCCTTAAGTAAGAAAAAGTTTTAACTGGTATGTCCTTACCCCGCCCTGTCTCAGACACCCTAATTGAACTGTTGAAGCCTGTAGCCTCTGAATTGGGAGAAAGATTGGGAGCAAGCGCTGTCAACGAACGCTATGCAGAAATTGAACCCTCGGGTTCTTCAGCTTTGAACCAGCAAATCAAAAAAGACCCCCGCTGGATTAAAGCACAAATGAGATATTTGCAGCGGCAGCAGGCCAGAGAACAACAATTAATCGCGCTCGCCGGCGCAGAAGAATGGGCAAAGGAAGAACGTGTTAATCGAATTAAGGCACAAGAATTGAGAGATAAGCGGGCAATTAGCCGGCTTTGCCGCGACTTAATGCGAGAGTTTCAATCAGAAGCAATTCGAGTTAAGCTGAGCGAAATTCAAACTATTTGGGACAGGGACAACTGGTTTTCTAATTTGAGCAGGCAGGAAACTGAACAGATTTTGCAGCAGCAGCAGCACCGATTGCTGCTGTTAGTTGCTCCCGCAAAAATTAGCGAAGATTGCCCGGATTCGTTTCGCCACAATCTAAATATCGAGCTGCCGGCTAAGTTAAGAGCTTTTTTGAATCAGCACTACCCCCAGCACGGAGAGGTGTGTCCGGTTCAATTTTACGGAGACTATTTCAAAAAATCGATTTCTGATATTGATGTGGAGCGGTTGCAGAGTGTTTTGTCTCCCGTACCTACAGCTATACTGTACAGCGATATCAGCGATTATGAAGTTAATTTTCATGTCGGTTTTTGGGGAATCATAAATCAGAGCGTTTCTCTAGTGGCGATGCAGCCTTGGAATTGGGAAGAGGTTTATCACCAGTTGGAAGCGCAGGGGAAAGATGAAAAACTGAGCCTGCGGATTATTCGGCAAATAATTGTGACTATTCACAAGTTATTGGCGGCTTTTTTAGCTGATTTGTATTATTTAAATATCGATTTTACTCACGAACCTCAGTTATTTAAATTAGAGGCGGAATTTGCTCAGGAATGGTTTTCTAAAGATTGGGCACAACCGTATATTGAAACTCTTAAAGAAATTCAGGAGCAGCAGCGAATAGTCTATAAGGGAGAGATGCGGCGGCTGGCGCTTCGAGAGGCGAAAGCTAAGGCGGAACGCCAGCGTTTGGAGGAAGCTGAACTCAAACGCAGAGAGGAAGCTGAGGCGGCATCTAAGCGGGTGAAGGAATTAGCTCACAAATTAAAACATCAGAAATGGCGGTGTGTATATACGCTGCCAGGACATTTATCGTTTGTGAATTCTCTGGCGATTAGCCCTGACGGTAAAATTCTGGCTAGCGGTAGTTGGGATAAAACTATTAAGATTTGGAATTTAGAAACAGCGGAATTAATTGGCACTCTGACGGGACATTCCGATCGCGTAAATTCCGTTGCTATTAGCTATGACGGAAAAATGTTGGTCAGCGGCAGTTCGGACGAAACGATTAAGTTTTGGAATTTGCACACCGGTGATTTACTGTGTACTTTTCCGGGACATTCTATGGAGGTGAATTCGGTGGCGATTAACCCGAAGCGCCAGGTAATTGCTAGCTGCGGGGGGGCTGATAATACGATTAAGCTGTGGAATTTGCGGAGTGGTGAGTTGCTGCGGACTTTGAGGGGTCATTCTGACAATGTGAATGCGGTGGTTTTTAGCCCAGACGGTAAAATATTGGCGAGTGGCAGTTCGGATGCAACGAGCAAGGTTTGGGATGTGGAAAGCGGCAATTTGCTGCGGACTCTTTCGGGGTTGAATGTTGGGGTGAATTCGGTGGCGATCGCGCCGGACGGTCAGATTCTTGCTAGCGTGAGCAATGATTATACGATTAAGCTGCGGAATTTGCACACGGGCAGTTTGTTGCGGATTTTAAATACTAATTCTGGAAGGGGAAAGGGTGAAACGAATTTAGGAACGAATGAGGCGGTGCATATTTTGCAGAATTATGTGAGTCGGGGCGAGTCGGTTGCTATCAGTCGGGACGGTTTGACTTTGGTGAGTGGGTGCGATGAGAATACGATTAATATTTGGAATTTGCAGACGGGGGAGTTGTTGAGCGCTCTTAAGGGACATTCGGGTACTGTGTACTCGGTGGCGATCGCACCTTCGGGCAATTTGCTCGCCAGCGGCAGTGCGGATCAGACGATTAAGATTTGGCGGTGCGATTAGTTAATTGGCAGTGGGCAGTGGGAAGTGGGCAGACAATTCCGGTTTTGCCCTTACGGGGAGGGGTTTTGACGGAATTTGAAAAAAAAAATGGCTGGGGGGGTTGCGCTAATGAGTATAAGTTTGCTATATTAATTTTCACTGCTGGTGTAACTCAGTTGGTAGAGTAGCTGATTTGTAATCAGCCTGTCGCAGGTTCAAATCCTGTCACCAGCTTTATAGCAGTTTTCAATCGGATTAAATAATCGGATTAAATAAAGTAGGGACACGGCCGTGCCGTGTCCCTATCTGATATAGGCTATTTTGTACCTTTGGGGCGGGCTCGCCTGCCCACCCCACAAGAGTTTTAATAAAAATAGGTGCACAAGTTAAATGTGCGACAAATTACAAGGCTTAACCTAACGCAGCGCAGGCTGTTTTCAACCATTCAATTGTTGCTGCATCAAGTACGGGTTCCAGTTTCTCGACTACCGAAGCGTGATAATTATTCAACCATGCTAGTTGAGTCTTTGACAGCCGATCGACATTTATCAATTTGCGCTCAAACGGAATATACGTCAGCGATTCAAATCCGTACCAAACCGAACCGTTTTTTGATGGCATTTCCCTGACAACATAGAGATTTTCGATGCGAATTCCGCCCCATCCCGGTTCGTAATATCCCGGTTCGATGCTAGTTACCATTCCGGCTTCTAGGGGATACTGCACAGATTTGCTGATGCCGTTTGGCCCTTCGTGACCGGCTAAAAACGCGCCGACTCCGTGCCCGGTGCCATGTCCGTAGTCTAGCTGTTCTTGCCATAATACCGCACGGGCGATCGCATCTAATTGCGCTCCCGTTGTTCCTTTGGGGAATTGCTGCATTGCACAGTTGATGTGCGCGATTAAAACTGTGGTGTAGTGTTCTATTTGTAGCGCCGTCGGTTCTCCGATACTTATTGTTCTCGTATCGTCGGTTGTACCTGCTAAATATTGCGCGCCTGAATCCAGCAGCAGCAATTCTCCGGGTTTTAAGGTGACTTCTGGGCTGGGGGTTCCGTAATGTACGATCGAGCTATTGGCTCCCGCACCCGCGATCGTTCTAAAAGTTAAAGTCTGAAAATCAGTTTCTTCCTGGTAAAAACTTTCGATGCTTTCTTTGACATCAAACTCGGTCAAGACATTACCATTTTCTAGTTGTTCTGTCAACCATTTTAAAGTCAAAGTTTTCGCTCGACTTGCTTTGAAATTGGCTGATTTCATCTGCTCGATTTCAACCGGATTTTTGCGAGCTTTCATCCCTTCTACCGGATGTGTCTCAAAAACTATTTCGATGTTGTATAACTGCGCTTGTTGATGATTTAATATTAACTGGTACGTGCCTGCTGTGCTGTGTTTCGGGTCTAAAAGTACCCGAACTTTATGTGGCAAATTTACGCAAGTTTCTAATGTATGCGGATAGTCTGCGTAGGGAAGCAAAGTTACATCCGCCCGCAATTCTTGCTTGATTTCTAGTGAAATTCGTTCGGTATTTGTAAACAAAAATGCTGAATCTGTGGTGACAATGGCATAGGATATGAAAATGGGAATGTGGGGAATATCCGAGCCTCGGAGGTTGAACAGCCACGCTATTTGATTGAGGTTGGTAATCGGAAGCACATCGATGTTGGCTTTTTGCATCGCTTCCCTGACTCTGGCTAATTTTTCGGCGGCGGTTTCTCCGGTCAGGGATACAGGTAAGCTAAATATGGGCTCTGCATCAATCGCGGGTAAAGTCTCTGCTGTTTGCCAAGGAGTTTGCGATCGCACTTTGTCTGTCAAATTATCCGGGATTGGTATGAACTCAATCTCCGCATTCGCGAATTTTTTCACCCAATTTTGATATTGCTCTGTCGCTACAGTAAACGGGTCAAAACCCATGCGAATTTTAGTTGACTTTTCTGCCGATTCTACCGCCAGTTTTTCTAAAGTTTCAATTAAGGTTAAATTTCCTTCTAAGCCGAGTTTCGATATTTGAATAATTCCAGTATCGACTTGCAATTCGGCTTGTTCGTAATAGCG
This sequence comes from Microcoleus sp. MON1_C1, assembly GCF_036701945.1. Taxonomy (NCBI): domain Bacteria; kingdom Bacillati; phylum Cyanobacteriota; class Cyanophyceae; order Oscillatoriales; family Microcoleaceae; genus Microcoleus; species Microcoleus sp. MON1_C1. The sequence goes on from NZ_JAUBRO010000056.1 coordinate 8,402, forward strand.
GGAATCCACAAACAACCAAGCGGCATCTTTACCAACCAACAAATCGCCGGCGGAACCCGTAAAACCGCACATCCAAGCTCGCCGCTGCTTGGCTGCTGGAACTGATAAATTTAAGTGTTCGTCAACCGCTGGGATGTAATAGCAATCTAATTCATAATCTGCCATTAAATCGCGCAAGTCTGCCAGTTTTGCAGCGGAGGTATCTTGGATATTTGTATTTGCTTTTAAGTTAGTGGCAACCATTTTGAATTTTCCTATTTTACTTGTTTAAAATTGTCTTCAAACCTTTAACTAATCTCCTAATACCTGCGGTGGCGGTTGCTTTTTCCAAAGCACCGTAAGCAACGCGCAAATAGCAGCCGCTATCCATGCCGAAGGTTGTACCGGGAAGCACTGCTACGTGATATTCGCGAATTAATTTTTCTACTAATTCCATTGTATCGATTTCAGTATCAACTTTCAAGAAAAAGTAGAAGGCTCCGCAGGCTGGGGAAATTGTACACAAATTTTGGATGGTATTGAGTTCGTCTAATACGAGTTGTCGCACAGAGGCGATCGCCCTTACATAATTATCGCAGTAACCTCTACCAACTTGCAAGGCTCCCAGCGCTGCATATTGAGAAATTACCGGCGGACAAATTAAGATTGTATCTTGAATTTTTCTCACTGAAACGAGCAAGTGTTCTGGGATTACCATATACCCGATCCGCCAACTCGCAAAACCGTAGGCTTTGGAGAGGCTAAATAGAGAAATTGTATGTTCGCTGCTGTGGGGAAAAGCGGCGGGCGAACAGTGTTTGACGCCGTTATAAGTAAAATATTCATAAGCTTCATCGCTGATGTGATAGATGTTGTGCTGGCGACAAATCTCGTTAACTTCCCGCAGTGCTTCGGAAGGATAAACAACACCAGTGGGATTATTTGGTGAAATGGTAACTATGGCTCGCGTTTTGTCGGTAATTGCTTTTTTTATACCATCGATATTAAGTTGATAATTGGCGTCAGTTTCTACTATCACAGGTCGGCAACTTGCCATAATTGCCGCCATTTCGTGGTTGAAGTAATAAGGTGCTTGGATAATAACTTCGTCCCCCGCCGAGGTGATAGCGAGAATGGCGTTGGTAAATCCCATATTGCTACCTGCGGTAACGACAATGCAGTTTTTGCTGTTAATTTCTATGTCGTTATCTGTTTTTAGTTTGGCTGCGATAGCATCTTGTAATTGTGGAATTCCTTCCACGGCTTTGTATTTGTGATTGTCGGTATTTGCGAAGAATTCGGGAATTCGGTCAAATGATTCTTGTGGCGGATTGTAGTAAACTACGCCTTGTCCTAAGGATATTGTTCCCGGATTTTGGCGGATCAGTTCGCCAACTACTGGAATTATTGGCGACTGTACCGATTGCATTCGATTCGGGTGATTTTTCATCATATATTATAGGTAATTGTAGGGGCAGGTTTAGTGATAATCTACGTGCTTCAGCAAGTTTACTATTTCACGCACGCGCCTCTCACTTCAGGATCTATGTACTTCTATTTTAGAACCTTGGGGGGATTTAGAAACTTTAACTTGTGCGGGCAATCTTTCGCCCAATTCTCGAACGTGGGTAATCACTCCAATCAGCCTTTCTCGCTGCCGCAAAGATTCTAAAATTTGAGTAACGCTTTCGAGAGTTTCGGTATCTAAAGTACCAAATCCTTCATCTAGAAATAAGCTGCCCAAGTGAGCTCCTTGAGACAGCTTTTCTGACAAAGCTAAAGCCATTGATAAGGAAGTGGCAAAGGTTTCGCCACCGGAAAGAGTACGCACTCGTCTAGCTTCGCCGCCGTTCCAATTATCTGCTACCCAGTATTCGCCGTCTTGGTTTATTAGTTTGTAGCGATTTTCGCTTAATTCTTGCAAAATTAAGGTGGCGCTGCCGACTAATTCTGCTTCTAAATGTTCTAAAATGTATGATTGAAATTCGTTGGATTTGAGGTTCTGCGCTAAGGTGTGATAAGTTTGCTCTTGTTCGGTGAAATTTGTGATTTGCTGTGACAGTCTTTCGGCTTGTTCGAGATTTTGAGCTGCTACTTGAATCCAAGCTAACAGTTCGGCGCGGTTGTTGTTGGCTTGTTTGAGGTTTTCTTGGGCGGTATGTTTTGCCGCTCGCACTTGTGCTAATGTATTCTCATCAGTAGTTCTGCCTGCGATCGCCTCGCTCAAATCTTTCGCCCGGGTCTCTAACTGAATTTTTGATTCGCGGTGAGAGCGAATAGCATTTTCCCATTCTGATTGTTCCTTAACTGTCGCAACCGCTGCTAAAAATGTCTCTTCTGTGAAATCAACCGCTGTTAATTTTGTGGCCCAATCCAGGTTTAACTGCTGTTTCTGGGCTTGGGCTTGTCCAAAAGCTTCTCCCGCTTGTTGCTCTCTCTCTGCTGCTTGAATAACCTTATTTTGAGCAGTTTGATAGGATTTTTCGGCAACTTTCAGCAGATTTGCCAAGTCTTGCTTGTCTTGTTCTAAGACTTTTGCTAAATTAGCATAAGGTTGATATTCGGTAATTTGATAAAGCGCATTTACACAACTTTGCAACTGCTGCTGGCGGCGGTCTGATTCGGCGATCGCATCTTGATATTCCTGCTGTTTAGCTGCTTGAGTCGCTACCGCAAAATTGAATCTTTCCTGAAAATTATCATATTCCAATGATGCCAGTTGGAACTGCTGTTCGGTTTCGCGGTATTGGCGATCGCTCTCCTTAAGGATTGCCAACTCCTGCTGCAACCCCAAGCTTTCCCAATGAGGAGTATCCAAAACTTGAGTGATTTCCTGCTGCAATTCGGCAACTTTATGCGCGGTTAATTCCAACATTTGAGCAATTTCCGACTCTTTTTGCAGGCAGGCTGAAACTGCACTTTTTCCCTCAGCCGCCAACCTTTGAGCATCTTGAAAAACCTTATTTGCTGTCGCCAATTTCTGCCGCAAACCAGCGACATCGACAATATTAGAATTCGGCAAAGGAGGGAGGCTCTCGCTCTCAGGATGCACCCCCCCGCACACCGGGCAAGTATCGCCAGAATTCAGCGACATTCTGATAGCAGCAACACTCTCTAAACGTGCCGCTTCCGCATTAGCGGTTTCCGCCGCTTCTAACTCGCGGGCGCACTCTTTTAGCCTGAGTTCAACTGCTTCTAAATTAGCGGTAACCTCCACATAATTTTGTTGAGCGCTTTCCTTCTGGGCCAGAGATTTATCCAACTGTTCTTGCTGAGTCTTTTGCTGCTTGGTAATTAGCTGAATTTCCATCAATAAGGGTGAAATTTGCTGCAATTGCTCTAAACGCTTTCCTCCCGGCGCATACTGTGCGAGCTGTGCCGCTGCTTGAGTAACTCGAAAACCCGCACTTTGAATTTTAGTGTTAGCAGCTTGCAAGTCTTTATCTGCTGCCATAAAAAAGCGGAGTTTTTCCTGTTGAATTTTTTGGGCAAGCGCAACTTCTTTTTCTAATTGAGCGCGCTGTTCTTCATATACTTTAGCAGCAGCTAGAGCATCTTCCCGAGCCTTAATTTGTGGCGCTAGCACCTCTTCTTTCGCTTTTGCCGCGTCAAGTTGCTGCTGCTCTACTGCTAGCTCAGAGCGAGCTTTAATTAACTGCTTTCGCGCTGCCACCGAGGCACTTGCGGCAGTTTCATACTGACTGCGAGCCGATCGCACTAAAGCCCAATCTCCCTGTAAATGATTGGCAGCTTGCGCTCTGTCTAAACGCTGTGCTAAAATTGCAACCTCAGCAGAATTAGCATTTAATTGGGTCAGTTCTTGTTGTAGCTCTTGCCAGCGAGCAAGTTGCGAAAATAGCTGTTCCTCTTCATCGAGATCCTTCTGAGCTTTCATCACAGCGCGCTCGAACTGGGGCAACTGCTGCTCTAAAATCAAAAGTTGCGATCGTCTTTGAGCCACCTCATCAGCCGTCGGCGCACTCAAATCGGCTAGCTGCCTTTCCACCATTTCCCGTTCCTGTTTCAGCAACTTTGCGAGTTCATTTGTTTCCTTCCGCATCTGCTCAAAAATCTCAAATCCCGCTAGCTGCCGCAAAATTTCCCGGCGTTTTGATGTATCCCCTTTAATAAACTCATCAAACTTGCCTTGAGGCAGAACAATTGCTCGCGTAAAAGTATCAAAATCCATTCCTAAAATCTGTTCAATCGTATTTTGAACAGCAACGATACTCGTCCCCAAAGTTTCCCATTGACCATTTTGCCAGTTGTCCAAAATCACCTTATTTTCGGGAGATTTGGGACGGAAACGCCACCTTCGCGTCACCCGATACTGTGCCGAACCCACAGCAAAACGCAACTGCACTTTTAAATTTTCGCTGCCTTGACTTGCCAAATCACTTACTTGTTTGCCGCTGCGAGTTGTCGTGCCAAAAAGAGCGTAAGTCATGGCATCTAACAGTGAAGATTTGCCCGCACCTGTAGCACCAGTAATTGCAAACAAATCGAGTTGAGAAAAATCTAAACGCTGTTCCTGGCGGAAGCTGGTAAATCCTTCGAGAATAAGTTCGAGTGGACGCATACTGATTTTAGTTTTAGGATTTGGGGTTTTAGATTGTATTACTCTTTACCAGGCTCCGCCTGGTAATGCAGATCGGGAGGCTCTGCCTCCAATTTTCCTATTTGCCTGGTAACGCATATCCGGAGGCTCTGCCTCCAATTTTCCTATTTAAGCGCGAGGCAGAGCCTCTGGATATTTCCAGACGGAGCCTGGGAACCAGTTATTGTATCTTTTTACCCATTTAATTGTTAACTGTTTCCTTAAACTTCTTGTACAAATTTTGAAATTCCTCCAATACTGTCGGTTTCGGTGTCGTTCCCAAGCGGTTTTGATAATAGTTGCAAAACTCTGCTGCCGGATCGAAATTATTGGGATCGATATTAGTTATTTCTGTTGCTTCTAGCGCTGCATCTGGATAGCGCGGTTCAATTAACAGCGCTTGAGAACAAATTTGGCGCACTCGATCGGCAAGTCCGATTTGCGGACTGTCCAGTTCGACAATTACTTTCAAGAAACCCGGATGATACTGATGAGCTTCTAAAGTTTCATCGAGATTGTCGTTATGACATTTAAGCACTTTTAAGGGCTTGTGGCAAGCCACCGGCTTAAATTCCACCTTTGCCTGACTTCCCGGCTCAACTTCTATCAAGCAAAATCCTTTTTCCTGTTCCGCTTCTCCAAAATCTAACTGAATCAAAGAACCGGAATAATAAGCGGGAGAAGTCTCAGAAATCCGCTGGTGAATGTGGATGTGTCCGAGGGCGACATACTGAGCTTCCGGCGGCAGAGTTTGCGATGAGAGCAGGTATTTTTCTCGCGTGTAATAAGCGACTTCGGATTTTGCCAATCGAGCGCCGTCAATGCTCATGTGTCCCATGAGAAAATTGACAGTATTGTCTCTAAAATCCCTGGTTAAATCTTCGAGTAAATATGCTACGATTTCGCGGTAATCTTTTCGGCGCTCGGCATCGCCCGACTGCCAGAGAGAATTAGCATCTAACAGTCTTTGTTCGGAAGCAAAAGGCATCGCTCCCACGCAAAGTTTACCGCTTTTTGTATTAAGAGTAATTGTGCCGCCGTCTGCGGAACGCCTGGGTTTGCCTAAAGCGCGAACACCGGCGAGGGAAAGCAATTGCGCGATGCTGTCGATGCGGGATGCCGAATCGTGATTACCGGCGATCGCAATTGCGGGAATTCCTGCCGCTTGGAGTTCGCAGAAAAAGTTATAAGCAATGCGTTCGGCGTAAGCGGGAGGGTTGGGCACGTCGAAAATGTCACCGGCAACGAGCACAGCATCGACATCCAAGGCTTTTGCTTGCTTCAAAATCTGTTCGAGGGCGATCGCAATTTCAAAAGTGCGATCGATCCCTCGAAAACGTCGCCCTAAATGCCAGTCAGCAGTATGAATTATTCGCATAGTACGAGGAGTATTTTGTTTATTTTAATAGAAACCTGTAACTTTTCAATCTTGCTCATTTTCTTGAATTGCTGTTTCAATCTCATCAGGATATGCCTCAGCATAACTAAAAGCATTCACCAAATCTCCTGCACAGAGATCGGGATGACCTTCTAAAATATGAGCATCGGTGGCATCTTGACGGCGATAACTTATTAACAGCCAAACAGGAATCCGCGTTTTTCGGACACAGGCTTCACCGCCCATGACACCGGGAGTCTTTTGAATTCCATACCAGAGGTATTTTATCACTTCTACTCACTCCAAAGGACGGTTAACTCGAATCAGTAAACTTCTCACTGTTTCTCGATTAGCAATAGCTTCATTAATGCGTAAAGCCAGCCTCTCCCTCTTTGAATCATCTTTACAAACAATGATACCAGCATGGTCTGGTTGTAATGTATGCAGCCTGATAAAATGACGGCGATTGAGCGTTAAAATAGCGCGGTCAATACTCACTGCAAAAGCTAACACTTCTTCATCAGGAATTTTTTGATTAGCATTTCCTGCTTCCTGTACGGTAAGGACATCGTGACCTAAAGTCCTCAGCAATTCCACAACCCGCCTCGGAAATTGTTCATCTGCATAGAAACGCGCCACTTTTCAATCTTCCTCATTTTCTTGAATTGCTGTTTCAATCTCATCAGGATATGCCTCAGCATAAGCCCAAGCATTCGCCAAATCAGCGGCACGCAGAGTCGGATAGTCTTCTAGGAGTTCAGCTTCAGAAATACCTAAACGGCGAGCATTCACCAGCACCCAAACAGGAATTCGCGTTTCTCTGATGCAAGCATCGCCGCCGCACACGCCGGGAGTCTTTTGAATTCCCGACCAAAATTTTCTTAAACTTTGGGCTAGTAATTCTATAGCTTGAGCCTTCTCTTCGGGAGTTAAAGCCAAGAGCTGCGGTTGCAATTCTTTCAGTGTCATGTTCGCAGTTATTGAGTTCATAAATATTAACTTGTTTTGCCATACAGGTATTCTAGCACTGGCTCAATTAAAACATTCATTCCACAGGTTTCACATCGTGAAACCGAGTATAATCAACCACCCGCCCTCCCGTCGCCGATTTCAAAAGAATATCTACAAATCGCATATTCCACATAATTTCAGCCGCCACAAAAGAATGTCGCGCGTGAATAGTTTGCGAAACAGTTTCGTCAATTCCTGTTAACGTAATTACAATTTCCGCTTGCTGTTCCATCAAGTCTTGGGCAGTAAGTTGGTACAAAGGACTGCTCTCCTCAATTGCGTGCATAACCGTCCAAGTTAAGGCAAAAATCGGAGAGTGACTCCGCACTAATTGCAAATCGTAAAAACGCCGCATAAATTCTCCTTCCGCTGTTACCTCGTTGCGGATCAAAGTAGCTCGCTGCTGCGCTTCTAAAATTTGGTTGAAACGCTGATTTGCCGTGCGGTACATCAGAGTCGGAACACCGTTGAAAGGAGCGATCACAGCTACGCGGCTGAAGATAACTCTAGCTGTTGGTCGGGAAAATCTAGCAAAAGCTAGTCCCGTAATCATCGCCACTCCCCACAAACCAAAAAGTGCTTGAATCGCGACTATAGTATTAGCGTAATCCGTGCGCGGATACATAGAGCCGTAGCCGATCGTCGCCATTGTTTGCACGCTGAAATAAAAGGCATCTGGGAAAGAACCCGGCCGCGCGTTAGCAATGCAATCTCCTCCCGCCAAGTAAGCTAAGGCAAATAAAGAATTCGTGACTGTATAGGAGAGACAAATGAGTATGAAAAATCGCGGCCAAGAAAGAGTTAGCAGCCTGTGGTAGAGGTCGGCAAAATGCAGGCGCGGTACTCCCAACTTGACAATATTTAAGGGGAATTGTCCTTGGCGACTGACTAAACGAGCCTGTTGCTGGCGGTTGCGGGGAATTTTCATTGCGATTTGTAACTCCGGCTGTTTCAATTTGTAACTATTGCTTGGAGCGGGAAAACTTATCCTTTAGACTGATGTCTGATTCCAAAAATTCGGATACAAGCGGAGTTTAGAAATGGTTGAGCTTAACTGGCATGACTATCTCGTTATGGTTTCTTTTGTGGCATCTATTGCGGGTCTAGTCCTGCTGGGTGATAATCGCAACTCACCGCCAACGGACGATCGCACTTTGAGCGAAGAAATCCTAATCAAGATGAGCTTTACTTACTGGATAGTGTACTGCATCTCTTTTTTCGGGCTGAAACTTCACCTACCAGAAGATAGCTGGTTATTGCTCAGTTTGAAGCTGACTACTGTTCTTTCTTACTTGTTGACTGCTTCTAGCATACTCAGCCTGCCGCTGCAACGCATGGCTGTCCGACGAGTTGAAGATTAACAAAAGGTGTTTGTAGTGAGGACTTCAGTTCTTTTAATCGCGGTGAAGAAAAACTAAAGTCCTGACTGCAAAGCTATTTGAGTTATATTACCAGGCAATAAGCTCACAGCTAGCTGTGAGCTTGTTTAATGGTTTATTATCTGAGGGATGCAGACTAACGCGCCCAAAATGGCTAGGGTCGATCGCACTCATACTTGAAATTGCCACTCTGTTTCTGCTGTCCCTGGGCTGCGGCCATCTCATCGAGTATCCGTTGGCGAAGCCGGCGCATTAGGGCATAGCAGTATGCCACGAACTTAGCTAGTTAGGATTTAAAGCCTTTAGAGCTTTTCTTTTTCTCCTGCGGTTTGGACTTTGACTTATTAACTTCGCCTAAAGCTTCCTGAAATAAGTTGTGCAGGTGCACGGGAACGCTGGCAATTTCCGGGAGTTCGGGTTCTAAGGGTTTTTTAAACTCTTGCAGCAGGGCATCTAAATCGCGATCGAGCTGAAAATTAGTCCGCTGCAATACAGTTTGCAAAATTTGTTCTAATTTCGCTGGATTAACTTTAGCTAACCGCTGCCAAATCCAGACATTAATTGCAGGATCTTCTAGATAGTTACGCACCAGCTTTTCGTAACCGGGAACGGTTGAAAAGTCTTCGGCTGCTAGCAGTGCAGTAAATTGAGCGTAGGTAGACAAAAAAGTTTGTCCCCAGCGAGGATGAGAAAGTGCTGTCACCTGTTCGGCTTTCTTGAAGCGATCGGGCAATTCGACTTTCGGCATTACCATTTTTGAGTGAGGATTGCTATCGATCGCTACCTCAACTGAAGAAGGATCTGCACCGGCTGCTGCTATAGCTGCTGCTTTAATTTCTTCTGCATCGACTCCAGCATCTTCAACGATATCCGCCAGAGATTTACTTTCATCAATGCCGATATCAGCTAGGCGTTTTTTAGTGATGAATTCCTGAAATTCAGTCAACTGTTTATTCAGGTGATATCCCGAGAGCGTCAATTCATCACTGCCAAAAAATTCGGTAAAATCTTCATGGTACTTTTCTACTGACTGCCAAGCTTGCTCTAACAATTCCGGCGCATCGCTGTACAGGTTCTTTTTGTTATTTTGCTTGAAATTGCCGATCGCCACCGCCAACTTCGGCTTACCCAATTTCCCCCTCAGAATGGGAGAGCTCGAAAGTATCCACCAGTCATCAGTGAGGGGAGCGATGCGAGCCAGCAAGATTTCTCCTAACTTAAAGCGAGACATTTCTGCAAGAAAAGTAGGACTGTTGGGCTTGACAACGTAGTGCTTAGCCGTCAGCCAGTTCATCAGTTCAAACTTGTCGGGGGAAAGTTGAGTGATTTCAAATAAGCCCGTGAAGCTTCTGTGCCGCCAACTTTCTAGCAAACTGCGATCGCTCTCGGTTAAATCCGGCTGACTTTCGACAAATAGGTCGATCGGCGTTTTGTCTCCGACTTTACCTTCGACTGTAAAACTGTCAATCACTTGATTTTGCTGAGCAATGTCGTAGCGCTCGCCGGTCGATCGAGCAGCAGCATAAGCTTCCAAAGCTACCGCCAACTCTCCCTCAGCATCCAGCACAAAGTCAATTAAATTTTGCTTGAGTGTCCAAGCTCTTTCCAACATTTCATCCACAATTTATACCGATTTTGAATGAGAGGATTTAGATTAACAATTATCGGACTTGAAGCCACCGACGCTTTACGATCCGGCTGCGATTGCAGACAGCGCATCGCGAACAATGACAAAAATATGCGATCGATGCCTCAGTCCTGAATAAGTTTAATTTTAAGGCTAATAGTCAAAAAAAAATGCCCATTTCCAACCGAAGCATCCCGATTTGGTAACAAAGCGTTTATTAGGAGTGCGATCGTCCCGCACAGCAAAGCCTATACGTCTCTAGCGAGTTCTCACAGCGAACAGTCCTGTGAAATAAAAATCGTGCTGAAAAAGGCGATTTCAAGGGAGCATAAAAATACCCTCTCCGATGTAGAGAGGGGCTAAAAATCCCCAAAAACTTTGCTAAACTCGCTTTAAAAACTGTGCCACCTATCAACAACAGTCCAAGACGCAGCAGCCGGGTTTTTTTTATCAAACACTTCCCTCCATTCCGGTACCCGGCTAAAAATAACCGGAAGGCTTGAGTTTGTGTGCGTCCAAGACAGAGAAATACTTGCTATCGCCTTAGCGGCCGTCTTTGTCAATGTCGCCAGGAACAGCGCGTTCCACCCGATCCCAAGCGTCGCGCGTGGCGTGCTTCGCTTTGTCCCAAGTCACATTAGACTTACCGCGATTTGTTTCGTAGTCGCGCTGCAAATCCGGTTCGATCTCGTGGAATTGCTTACCAGTAGCGCCATAGCGGCTGTATCCCTCATAACCGGTGCGGTATGCAGGCTGATAGTCTTCGTAAGTCGCGCTAGTGTCCACGTAAGGACGGGAACTGTAGTTGCTTTGCCAGTAAGCATCTTCTACCGTGGGGTCGATCGCCTCGGCCACACCTTTGCCCACCAAACCGCCACTAAACGAACCCACAACAGCGCCTACAACTGCTCCTACAGGCCCGCCGATGGCACCGCCGATCGCAGCACCCGCAGCACCCGCACTCGCCGCACCTATACCAGTTCCCACTGGATGAGCCCCTGTTTCCCCGGAAAGCGGGTCGAGGTTAGCATCAGGTTCATGTACCGTTTTTTTGTCATCGCTCATGATATTTTTTTCCTTTTATCTGACTGTAACTATTATTTAATTTACTTTTTTAATTCCTCTCTCTTCATCTTCCCTAAGGATGAATCTGCTAGCTTAAATAAAAGGGGAAGGAGAAAATCGCTCTGGATGCAACAAGTGGTTTAACCCCCTACTCTAAAGCGATAAGGTGCGCTGTCCGGCGCACCCTATAGAATTATTTTCAAGTGAGTCCTGATAGCGACTCAATTGTCTACTCACCGAAGCTCTGTATTTACCAGCAACTTGAGTTAGATAGAAATCTGTTGATTTATTAGTTGCCCGTGACCTTTTCGATCAACTCTTCAGCTTTTTGAACTATGCCTTCTTGCGGGTGTTCTCCCTTGTACTCTTTTAAGCTTTCGTCGTAAATTTTCTCGACGTTTGCAGGATTTTGAGCAGTTTTGACTATTTCATCGTAAGAGCCTGCTTGGGGATTGAGATCCTCGAAACTTGTTGCGGGTTCAGTAATTGTAGCTTCTTGCGGCGCGTGAGTCTTGTCTTGACCTGCGTAAGCACCGTGAGTGGGTACTACCGCTAGACCTACCAGACTAATCAAAGCCAGCGTACAGACTAGCAAAATGCTTTGAATCAATGTTTGTCCGAGAGCTTTTAAAACCCGCTTCATATCAACTTCTCCTCGTATTTTTCCGCAAAAATTATGGTGTTTGTCGCCCCTTCACTGCGATCGCACCTTGACAACCTTGGTTCAAGCGCAATCTTTGTCGCAGCTACCGCATCTAGAGCGAGCTAAAAGGGATGTTTCCCATGATGTCCAATATCTTAAGCGCCTGCTTGTTACAATTCCTTCTACCAAAAGATAGATTAGTTAGACAAGCGGAACTCATCTCCTATGAGGGGCGATCGCCATTCCTGCGAGGAACCCTATCTAGGGGTTTTCCCATCAATTACGAAGCCCCTGAGTCTTTTCTTTCGGCGCGTCTTTCGCGTCTTCGCAGTTCGGGAAAAAATCCCATTTACCAACATTTTAAATTGCTATAAATAAGCTAAGGAACTACAAAATAACCTGCTCTATGTCGAGGTTTCTGTTCTGCATAGCTCCTTCAAATAGCTCAGTAGAAAGAGCTTGTTCTACCGACCAAACTCCAGGTTTTTCCAGTTTACCTTCTAACATTAATTGAGCGATGCTGCCAGTACCAATGCCAGTAGCGACGGCAGCATTGGGGTGTACCGCTGTCGAGCAAACTTTAGCCGGTTGACCGTTTTTGAGACCGGTTACTTGCGATCGCACTGCCACACCAAGCCCACTAAAACTATTAGTAACACTTGTCATCCCATAACTGACGTAGGAGAGAAATTCAATCACGGAGTTATTTTTGAGCCAGCTAGCAGGCCAATACTTGGCTACAAACCAGGTAAGGTGATTGTAAAGGTCGGGAGACGTACCGAATTTAGTCACAACTGATTTGACGGCGAATGTTTCGGGCAAAGTGATTGCTTCCGGCATATCAAACCAGTAAACCCCTGTTTTGCCGTAGGGCGCGGGAAATTCAATTGTTTCGCGATTGCTGTAGGGTTTTACTTGGTGCCACTTGCGATCTTCCCAAACCTCAAAAGGAGTTTGCAAACCTAAAAAAGTGGTTCTCATGACGGTAACGCCAGCGCCGCCAGAACCTCCGACTACATAACTCAAATGGATGTGTTCTGCTTCATCTAATTGTTCCACATCTCGGCGCACCATGCTATTAGACACACCGGGGAAAATGCCCGTATTAATAATAGCAGTAATCCCAGCATTTTTAGCGGTTTCGCGCAATTCTAAAGCCTTGCGAGTAAAACTGCGGCTGTCACTGACATCAGTATAATTAACACCTGCTTCGATGCAAGTTTTCAGCACGCCGGCGTCTCGGTAGTGAAAAGGCCCCGCACAGTGAACGACAAGATTAGACTCTGAAACTGCTTTTTGCAGGGCTGCACTGTCCGCTAAATCAAAAGTTTGGTACTGCACCCTATCGGCCGGCAATCCCGGCCCAATAGAGGCTTCAGAGTTGCGTCCGGTAACAGTAATTTCCGCGTCGGTGTAGGTAACAAGGTCTTGGGCAACGCTGCTGCCAATTCGTCCCCGCCCGCCGACAATCAAAACTCGATTTGCCATCGCTAAAAAAAGGGTAACGCCATTTCTCAGTTTCTCAACTTGGGGGCGGCGTTTTCATCCGCATAAAGTATGAATTGAGGAGAATGCGAAATCCTGGGGAATCGGCGGCGATCGCCCTGATACGGAGATGGGGAGGGACTTCTACCAGCGACTTGCCTGTTCTGCTTTCATTAGAGGTTTGGCGGCGACACTAAGTTCAAAAATGCCTTCAGCGTTAACTTGTTCTTCTAATATTGAGAATTTTATAGATCGAATATACTCTGCGATCCAAAAATATTTAAACAGATTTGATGAAACGCAAAGCGTCGCCACCGATCGCGAAAGATGCACAAGATTTAGAAAAGGTATTGAGGGCGATCGCCAATCGTTTTCCCCTCACAGGAAATCTAACCAGAAAAAGTTCTCGCACTCGCACGCTGATAAATCAATAGAAACAAACGCAGATGTGATTCATCTGCGTTTATCTGCGTTCATCTGCGGTTGCTAAAAATCTTACTTTTCATTACTCCGAAAGACAGACTTACCCTTCGCTTTCAGAGTATTAGCCGCATCTGCCAAAGTCTGCGCGAAAGGCTGCTGCGAGTGTAGGAAAACGCGAGCCGTATTGCGTCCCGGCATCCCCGAAATCGAGCCGCCCGGATGCGTTCCCGCCCCCGTGAGGAACAAACCGTCGATCGGCGTTTTGTAATTCGCCAACTCCGGTAAAGGACGGAAAAATATCATCTGATCTAGCGTCATATCAACGTGATAATAATTTCCCTTCAAAGCCCCCAAACGCTCTCCCAATTCCGCCGGACTTTCCACGTGGCGGCCGATAATTGCATTTTTGATATTGGGTGCATATTCTGCTAATTTATCAATGCAGCGATCGGCAACTTTGTTTTTCAGCTCATCCGTCCAACCCGTACCGTGCTGGCCGGTTCCTTCAGCATTTTCGATCATGTAAGGAGCAAAAAATTCAATCCAAGCCGTATGATGTCCGGGGGGAGCCATTGAGGGGTCTAGTACCGTCGGAAACACCACATACATCGATGGGTCAGAGTCGGGGATTCTGCCGATGGAAGGGTCGCTGTGAGAAAGTTCAACGTGTCTCACCGAGTCTGCAATTAAAACCGACCCGATTAAATATTCGTCCCGATGATTCCAGCGCTCGAATCTAGGCGCTTCATTGAGAGCTAAGTCTATTTTGAGAATAGTCTCGTTGTTGTTAACAATTTTGCGCTCCAATCTTTCCCGCAAATCCGGGTCGGCACTGTCAACATCGCCCGAGTCCATTAAGTGCAGAAACAAGCGCTTAGCATCAATATTAGAAATGACACCTTTTGTAGCGCGGTATTCTGTGCCGCCGGCAACTCGAACTCCCACAGCGCGACCATCATCAACTAATATTTTCTCTACGTGCTGGTCGGTAAGTACGACACCCGAGTATTTTTTCACTACATTAAGCAGCGCTTGCACTAATGCACCTGTCCCTCCGCGCGGTCTTGCCATGCCGGGATTGTGCCTCATTGCCAGCATAATTGCGCCTACAGCCAGGGTTTTTTGCGAAGGAGGGGCGCCGAGTTCTGAGGCGAATCTTGCGAGGGGTGCTTTGATAAATTCCTCGTCAAACCACTCGTTTACAATGTCTTCAGCGCTGGTCAGCATTGTGCGAATAAAGTCCAGCGTTTTGTTGGGGGAACCGATGACTGACAATAAATCTTGGATCTTTGAAATATCGTAGTTGCCCAGAATATCTATGATGGATTTTGGTGGCGCATTAAACATCGGAACCATTGCACCTAAAGCCCGCTGCCAAAAGTCTGTATATTCGGCATACTTTTTAGCATCGCGCTCGTTGTAGCGGGCAATTTCAGCACAAGTTTTTTCTACAGATTTGTGCGCTAAGAAATATTTGCCGTCGGGATGCGGACAAAAGGCAACTGGATCGCAGAAAAGATATTCTAAACCATGTTTTTCCAGTTCTAATTCTTCTACAACTGGCCCTAAATGGATAAATTCGTGGTCGATCGCGCACATATTGAATTTAAAATCCGGCAATTCGGGAATCGCAGCTTCGGTAGTTGCCGCGCCGCCGGGAACCGAACGTTTTTCTAACAACAGGACGGTATATCCCGCTTTGAGGAGATAAGAGGCACAGACCAGTCCGTTGTGACCTGCTCCGATGATAATCACATCATACGTTTGCATAGATAAAGCTCTGGGGATGGGAGATTTTGCTTATTTTACAAATGTTAACAAGTTTGCTGTCTCTACCAATAGAAATAGATTCATTTTCAGGAACCCGTTTTAACATCTTACAAAAGATGGAGTTTTTACCAAATGCTACTGTGCGATCGGCCTTATTTATTCTTAAACTTACAGAGTGACCGCCCTTCTCAAATCGCGCCAATATTCTACACTATTTAGCCACATTTATCTGCATTCAATTAAAAACTTAAGCAAACGAAGGAAGAAGGAAGAAGGAAGAGGAAAGGGGGAATAGGGAATAGGGAATAGAAACAGTTTTGAGATGGCTTTTTTCCTCGCGACGCGGCGAGTGGAAGGAGTTAAGCCCTAGGAAAATTACTTGCTCCACACTCAAAACTGCTAGCCCATTACCAATTAGTCCATTGAGAAATATTACTTTAGTTGCTGGAGCGCCGCCTCAGCTTTTTGTACACCATCATTGTTGCCTTGCTGGCGGTAAGTGTCGAGGGCTTGTTGAAAAGCTTCAATTGCTTCGGATTTGCGATCGCGCGCTTTGAGTGCCGTACCCATATTGTAATAAGCTTCGGCTCTGTTTGGATCGAGCTTAATCACTCGCCCAAAAGTGGCAATCGCTGCTAAAAAATCTTGTTTTTCCAGTTGAATTTTCCCGATTCCTGCGTGTGCTTCCACTAAATTCGGTCGCACCTCAATAGCCCGCTGATAAGCTACCAGCGCTCCGTCGAAGTCGTTTTGAGCCTGGAGAATTTCGCCAATTTCTAGCTGCACTTCTGGATTGCGGGGCTCCAATTTGGCAGCTTCTTCAAAAGCTGCTAGCCCTTCGGAAGTATAGCCGGCACGCAGCAAAGCAGTGCCTAATTTTAACTGGACACCTGCTTGTTTGGGAGCGAGTTCGGCTGCTTGTTGGAGCACGGTAACAGCACTGGCAAAATTTCCCTGCTGGATCAATACTAAACCCATTGAAGAATAAGCTTGCCAATTTTTCGGATCGAGGGCGATCGCCTCTTGGTATGCTTTAAAAGAACCGCTGTAATCTTTTTGCTGAAAGAGTACCACTCCGAGACCGATCCGGGCATTGACATTTTTGCGATCGAGCGCAGCGGCGCGGCGGTAAGCTGTGGCTGCTGCGGGATAGTTTTGCAAATTCGCCATAGCATATCCTAAGGCGTATTGGAAGTCAGCATTGTTCGGTTCCAGACCGATCGCTTGTTGGTAAAATTCCACTGAGGCTTGATAGTTGCCTTGACGCGCTTCTAAATAGCCAATACCAGAAAAAATGCGGGGGTTTTCCGTATCTAAACGTGCCGCTTCCTGATAAATGGCGATCGCCTTACTGTAGTCTCCTAAATCTACCAACTCGCGCCCTTGTCGCAGCAGAGCATCTAAATTTGAATTATTTTCAGGGTTGACTTCAACTGACGTTTCTGCTGAGAGCGCTATCTGCGGCGCAGCGACAGCGAATCCTGCTACTAACAGCGTACTGAATATCAAGAGACTTTGTTTGTGCACGGCCATTTGTTTCAAAGAGTGTGTGGAATGAAAGAGCGAGTTGCTGTCAGCTTAGCAAGCTGACAACTTATGGTTTACCAGGAATGTTTGAGCGGCGAGATGTAGTAAATCTACAGAACAAGACCAACTCAAAATTTTCGCGACTGAGGCCAACTGATGATTGTAACAACAACTGATATCATCCAAGGAGCAGAAATTCAATCTTACCTGGGAATTGTAACTGCTGAGGTGGTTTACGGCACCAACGCCCTGCGAGATTTCTTCGCGGGCATTCGCGACATCATCGGCGGGCGCACCGGCAGTTACGAGGAAGTTTTTCTCAAAGGACAGCGAGATGCCCTCGCGGAACTGGAAAAACGGGCCCAGCGCCTGGGCGCCAATGCCGTAATCGGGGTGGAAGTGGACACAGGCACGATTAATGTAGACTCGAACGGGGCTTTGCTGCTGATTACTGCCGTTGGAACGGCTGTAAAATTGCGTTAAGCTGTCTTTCCTGTATACGTCCGCATTTCCTGTATACGTCCGGAAACTTTTCTAACGGGATAAAATATTCATCACTTATCAGTCATAAATCATCAAGGATTCGCTAATAGCGGCGGGCTGGTGGGTGATGACTTTTTCGTTTATTTCTTCAGACATAGAGACTGGTTCTTTCCCCAGGCAGATATACTTTCTATCAATCTCAGCCATAATTCATGCTTAGTTGAAAGATGGTTAAAAATTAAAGCAACTCTCAGAGGAAAGAAAAACCTATGTCATACGTAAATAGACCTGTAGATAACGTTGGTACCGAACCCGTAGTTGTGAATTCAATGATGGAATACCACGATCGAGTACGTTGGGGCCCGATTTTTTCTGGTTTGGTAATTGCGATCGGCACACAACTGGTGTTAAGTGCATTGGGCGCTGCGATCGGGTTGAGCAACATTGCTAGTTCAGGAGCTCCGCGCAGTATTTCAGGCGACGTGGGTACCGGCGTCGGAATTTGGTCAATTATCAGTTTGTTAATTAGCTTGGCGGTTGGCGGTTGGGTAACTGCTCGCGCTTGCGGCCCGATGAACCGCAACACAGCACTTTTAAACGGAGCAATTTTGTGGGCAACTACCTTAACAATTGGCTCTTGGCTGTTAGCAAATGGCGTGGCCGGTACTTTTGGCGTAATAGCTGCGAATGCGGGAGAAGCAATTAATCAAGCGCAGCAGGGCGGGGTCGATTTGCCGAACCGAGCACCTAACGTATCTGCTCAGGATGCTCGCAATCTTGCTGGTAATGCTGCAAAAGCTGGTTGGTCGTTCTTGTTCGGCTCGCTATTGGGTTTAGTTGCTTCGATGGTAGGAGCATCTGCCGGTGCGCGCACTCCTCGGAATTACTCGTAAAAGTTTCGTCAGACACGGAAAGTTCTATATTCATGAAAGCACTTTTTTTAAGGTGCTTTTTTGTTGGTTTCTCGTTCCCCAGTTCTACCGGGGAACCCCTTTCTTGAGGCTCTGCCTCCAAGTTTTTAAAGTTAGTCTGTTCTAACTGTTTAGCGATCACGGCGGGCGGGTGTGAGTTTGGACTCTTTGTCATGGTAGCGCTAGGTTAAAACGATTTATTAAAAAAATATTAAGAAAACTGAAAACTCTAATTTGATGACTTTATACTCCTAAGAGTAACTACGCAAACTTGATAGAAATACCGTAGTTGCAGAAAAAGTATCGGTGAATCAACAACAAGTTTGGCAAAATTCAGTGACTTCGATCGTTCAGTCTCTAAAATTTGCGATCGCAGCCAGTTCCCAATTGGTGCGATTCTCAGGGCAATTTCTCAAAAAAGCCCAGCATCTAGGACGCTCAGTCCAAGCGTACATCGTCTTGTTTTTACTAGGTGTAATTCTAACTGCGTCAATTGCTGCTTGCTCTGCAGCGAGTGGGGCCAATCAAAGCGAGGTCAAGCTCAACCTAGTTTCCTTCTCAGTGACGAAAGCGGCCCATGACCAAATCGTCCCTAAATTTATTGAAAAGTGGAAGAAAGAGCACAACCAAAACGTCATTTTTGAACGCAGTTATGGCGGGTCTTTAGCGCAAACCGACGAGATCATTGCCGGCAAACAAGAAGCCGATGTGGTGCATCTTGCCCTCCCATTGGATGTGATTCGCATCGAAGAAGCTGGTTTGATTAATTTTGGCTGGGAGGACAGAGTTCCTAGACGGGCAGTAGTTAGTCATTCTGTGGCGGCAATTGTCACCCGAGAAGGCAACCCCAAAAATATTCAAACTTGGGCAGATTTAGCCAACGAAGATGTAAACGTGATTGCAGCAAATCCTCAAACATCGGGTATTGGCGTTTGGGAATTTTTAGGTCTGTGGGGGTCAGTAACCCAAGAAGGAGGCGAACCTGAACAAGCCCTTGATTTTGTGGGCAAAGTCTATAAAAAGATTCCCACCCTAACCAAAGATGCCCGCGAAGCCAGCGACCTATTCTTCCAACAAGGTCAGGGAGATGCCTTAATCACCTATGAAAATGAAGTGATTTTAGCTGGAACGAACGGACCAAAAACCAGTTACTTTGTTCCTCCCCTCAATATCTCTATCGATAATCCCGTGGCAATAGTTGATAAAAACGTTGATAAGCATGGAACGAGAGAAGTGGCAGCAGCCTTTGTCGATTTTCTCTATTCAGACGAAGCTCAGCAAGAATTCGCCAAATTAGGCTACCGTTCGGTCAATCCCTTTATCGCTCAAGGCGGACAGGTGCAATTTCCCCCAATTAAAACTTTGTTCAATGCTCAAGATTTAGGAGGGTGGCCTTCGATAAAAGAGAAGTTTTTTGCAAACGGTGCCATCTTTGACCAAATTAAGGGAAAGTTCTGAACCTAAACGCCTAATTCACTTTCATTTTTCCAAACTTACACTCAAATTCTATGAAATTTTCTCGTTGGTTTTACCTAATCCCTCTCATCGTCATCGGCAACCTGATGACGAGTTGTGGCAATTCAGGAGATAAGGAACAGCAAATCAGTATTGATGGTGGTGCTGTGGGCTTTAGCGTTTCCCTCGCCGTCGCCGAAGAATACCAAAAACTTTATCCCAATGCCCAAGTCAGCGTCGCGGCCAGTGGCACAGGGGGAGGGTTTAGCAAGTTTTGTGCTGGAAACCTTGAGATTGCGGGGGCTTCTCGCACCATCAGAGAGGAAGAAATCAAAAAATGTGCCGACAAAGGAATCGAATTTATTGAACTGCCGATGGCTCTTGATGGTCTTGCGGTAGTGGTTAATAAGGAAAATAACTTTGCCAAATGTCTAACGATTAAAGAATTAGACATAATGTGGAATGCCAAATCCGAAGGCAAGATTACCAGTTGGAAGCAAATCAATCCCGACTTTCCCGACGAAAAACTGTTGCTGTTTGCCCCTCCTTCCGATACAGGAACCTTTGATTATTTCACCCAAGCCGTAACGGGTAAAAGGAAAAATAGCCGTACCGACTTTACCCCCAGTCGCAACCAAAATACCCTCGTTCAAGGGGTGATTGGCAATAAATCGGGAGTGGCCTATCTGGGAATTGCCTTCTTGCTCCAAAACCAAGACAAATTGAACGGGGTGGCGATTGAAAATGCGGATGGAAAATGTGTTAAACCAGTTCCCCTTGATAACGTTCTGAGAAATATCTATAGCCCCCTCTCTCGCCCCCTCTTTATCTACGTCAATAAAAAAGCCCTTGACACCAATCCTTCCCTTGAAAGATTCGTGAAATTCTATTTAGAAAATTCTTGGAAATGGGTAGATGGTGTGGGCTATGTGGCGTTACCCGATGAAGCTTATGTGAAAACTAAGCAAAAATTTGAGCGGCGTGAAACCGGAACGAAATTCAAAAAAGCCAAACCCGGTGAACCCATTACTAACTTTATTTAAGGAGGAAATCTCAAGCCCATGACCCTAACTCCTAGTTCCTTTGATCACTCCCTTTTCGCTGCGGATGACTCCTTGCTTAAGAAGTCTTCGGAAGATGTCCCAGAAAAGATTATTAGTGCGGTTTTATTTGCCTGTGCCTTCGTGTCCGTTGCCACAACCTTTGGTATTGTCTGGATCATTTTCCAAGAGACTTTGGGTTTTTTCCAAGAAGTTTCTTTAGCCCAGTTTTTTCTGGATACCCGATGGACTCCGCTGTTTGCCGATGCCCATTTTGGCATCTGGCCGCTGCTGAACGGAACGTTTTTAACCTCTGCGATCGCTATGGCTGTGGCGGTTCCTTTGGGTTTGTCTTCAGCCATTTACCTGAGTGAATATGCCCAACCGAAAGTGGCAGCCGTGTTGCGCCCTGCTGTGGAGTTATTGGGGGGAATTCCCACAGTAGTTTATGGTTACTTTGCTTTGCTCTTTGTCACTCCGGTTCTGCGGCATCTTTTCCCCTTAGAGATTTTTAATGCCCTCAGCGCTGGGTTAATGATGGGCATTATGATCACCCCCACCGTCGGTTCCATCAGCTTAGATGCTATTCAATCGGTTCCCCGTTCTCTGCGGGAAGGTTCCTCTGCCTTGGGCATTACCAAACTAGAAACCATTTTTAATGTGGTTCTTCCGGCAGCCTTGTCTGGGATTATGGCTTCGATTATTTTAGGCGTTTCCCGCGCAGTGGGAGAAACCATGACCGTTCTGATTGCGGCTGGATCGCAGCCTCGCCTCACTTTCAATTTCATGGAATCCGTCGCCACCCTGACCGCTTTTATGGCGGAGATTTCGGGGGGAGATAGTCCCAGGGGTAGCCTCAGTTTTAAGACTTTGTATGCGGTGGGAGCAGTTCTGTTCCTGATTACATTGTCTCTCAATATGGCCAGCTTCTGGATTTCTAGTCGCTTTAAGGAAAAATACGACTGATTGCTATGGTTAAATCAACTTCAACAAACAATTCCGTCAACACTGCCGAATTTACCGATAACCTAGAACGCCGAGAAGCGATCGGTAAAGTCTTTGAGTATCTATTCTTAATTGGGCTACTCATCGGTTTATTTGTCCTCGCCTTACTGGTTCTTAATATCCTTCATGATGGACTTGGCAGATTGCTAACACCGGGGTTTCTCACGGAAACGCCTTCCCGTTTTGCCGAACGCGGAGGTATCCGTCCAGCCATTATTGGGAGTTTCTTTCTGGGACTAATCGTCCTTCTGGTTGCGGTTCCCATTGGGGTAGGGGCTGCTTTGTACCTAGAGGAATATGCCCCTAAAAAGTGGTGGACTGCCGTGATTGAGATAAATATCGGGAATTTAGCGGGGATTCCTTCTATTGTCTATGGCTTACTGGGTTTAGGGGTCTTTAACTATTTACTAGGGTTTGGACCTACCTTGATTTCGGGGGCATTAACCCTTGCCCTATTGTCTTTACCTGTCATTATCGTCACGGCGAGGGAGGCCATCCGCGCCGTTCCCGATTCCCTGAGAAATGCTTCCTATGGACTGGGAACTACCAAATGGCAAACCATTCAACACCATGTCTTACCCTATGCCATTCCGGGAATTCTTACGGGGGTGATTATTTCTGTCTCCCGCGCCATGGGGGATGCTGCTTCTTTGGTGGTCGTGGGTGCTGTCAGTTTCCTCACGTTTAATCCGGGTTTATTCCAACGATTTATGGCGTTACCCATTCAAATTTTCAGCTATATCACTCGTCCTGAACCGGGGTTTGCCAGTGCAGCCGCAGCGACGATTATTGTGCTGATTATCTTGATTTTGGGGCTTAATGGCGTCGCTATCTATCTGCGCCAACGCTATTCCAGCCATTAATTAACTTGAGTTGTCAAGATTAAGGAGACTATTTCAGATGACTGACAGTAATACCAAACTCAAAACGGACGATAGCGTGTTTAATGCAGAAGGCGTAAAGGTTTATTACAATGGCTTTTTAGCCCTGGTCGATGTCTATATCAAAATTCCCCGTCAAAAAATTGTGGCTTTTATCGGCCCTTCAGGCTGTGGCAAAAGTACCTTATTGCGTTGCTTCAATCGCATGAATGATTTAATCCCCGGTGCCAAGGTGGAAGGGAAACTCATTTACCGCAACCGCGATATTTACGATCCGCAAGTGAATTCTGTTAAATTGCGGCGACAGGTGGGAATGGTGTTTCAAAGACCGAATCCTTTTCCCAAGAGCATTTATGAAAATATTGCCTATGCCCCCAGAACCAACGGTTATCAAGGAAATCTGGATGAATTAGTAGAATCTTCCCTCAGACAAGCAGCTATCTGGAATGAGGTCAAGGATAAGCTGAAAGATAAAGGAACAGCATTATCCGGGGGACAACAACAACGGCTTTGTATTGCCCGCGCGATCGCTATGAAGCCCGATGTTTTATTGATGGATGAACCTTGCTCTGCTCTCGACCCCATTTCTACGCGACAGGTCGAAGAACTGTGCTTAGAACTGAAGGAACGATACACAATTATTACAGTGACTCACAATATGCAACAAGCGTCAAGAATCGCGGATGCGACGGCATTTTTCAATACAGAAACGGACGATCAAGGCAAACGACGCGGCAAATTGGTGGAGTTTGGTCCCACTGAACAAATTTTCGGTTCTCCCCAAACCAAAGAAGCCGAAGAGTACATTAGTGGACGCTTTGGTTAAACGCAAGTGTCAGATTTAGGCGTTACGCATTGTCAGCAATGACATTACCTTCTGGGCCAATACTCCGGACAGTTTTGGGAACGATACTACAAGCTTTACTGCTGTAAGTGGAGCCAAGCCTCCGGAGCTGCGTTACCAGGAAGAGCCTGGTAACGAGTATAATTCACCGAGGAATGTGCGCGCGGCGCACCCTAGAAATTAAGCGGTAAAGTATTTGGCTGCTGGGTGATAGGTGATAATTGCGGTTGTTGATTGTTCGGGATAAAGTTGTTCGCTTTCATCCATGTAGAGGTTGATGCGATCGCACTTTAACAATTCCAGTTGCTTGTACTGATCCGCCATGTTCGGACAAGCAGGATAGCCGAAACTGTACCGCGAACCGCGATATCTTTGTGCTAGCATATCGCGAATGTTGTCCGGTTCCTCGCTAGCAAAGCCCAATTCCCGGCGAATTCGCGCGTGAGTCCATTCTGCTATTGCTTCCGCTGTCTGCACCGCTAATCCGTGAAAGTAGAGATAGTCGGTATATTGATGGTTAGCAAATAGCTTTTGCGCGTACTCTGTAGCAATTTCTCCCACTGTCGCTACTTGCATCGGAAATACATCGATTTTACCGGATTCTTTGGGCGCGAAAAAGTCGGCAATGCACAGCCGGCGCGCCGATTTTTGCCGGGGAAATGTGAATGTTGCAGCGGGTGTCGATAAATCTTGCCCGCCAGCCATGATTTCTGGATCGTACAAATGCAAAGAATTGCCTTCAGCTTGACAGGGAAAATACCCGTAAATTGCTTGCGGCTGCAGTAAATTTTCGGTGATAATTTTGTGTTTCCATTCCTCCAATTTCGGATAAACTGTCTCAGCTAAGAAAGCGTCGTATTCTTCCCGCGATTGGTCTTTTGGCTTGCGGAACTGCCACTGACCGGCAACTAAGGCTTGCAAATCTAAGTGCCAGAAAATCTCCTCAAAGGGGATGTCTTCTCCCTGCAACAGTTTCGTTCCCCAGAAAGGAGGAGTCGGGCGATCGATATCTGCTGCAACTGCTTCGGATCGCCTGGTATCTATCACCACAGGAGTGTCTGCTTTCTTGGCATCTTCTACAGAAGTTTCTGGCGCCGCTTTAGCTTCTTTAACCGCGCCATTATCATCCTCTATTTCATCTAAAAATCCTTGCAAATCTTCCCATTTACCAGCAGATTTTGCTGGCATGAGTTTGTCCATAAAGTGCAAATCAGAAAACGCATCTTTGCCGTAAACTACTTTACCTTTGTAGGTATTTTGGCAGTCTTCATGCACAAATTTGGGAGTCAAAGCCGCGCCACCCAAAATTACCGGAACGGTGATTCCTTTCTGGTTGAATACTTCCAGATTTTCTTTCATGAACGCGGTGGATTTTACCAGCAAGCCACTCATGGCAATACAGTCGGCTTTGTGCTTTTCGTAAGCTTCGATGATATTGTCAACCGACTGTTTAATCCCCAAGTTGATCACTCGGTAGCCGTTGTTTGATAGGATAATATCAACTAAGTTTTTGCCGATATCGTGAACGTCGCCTTTGACAGTAGCGATGATGAATGTGCCTTTGGCATTGTCCCCAGATTCGGACTTTTCCATGTGCGGTTCTAAATAGGCAACTGCCGCTTTCATGGTTTCTGCTGACTGCAATACAAATGGCAGTTGCATTTGTCCCGAACCGAACAATTCTCCGACTACTTTCATGCCGTCTAGCAAGAAGGTATTGATAATGTGGAGAGGCGGATAGGTTTCTAATGCTTTGGCGAGTTGGATATCTAGTCCAATGCGTTCGCCGTCGATGATGTGCTGCTTCAGGCGTTCTTCTACCGGACGGCTTGCGTCTTCTGTACGATCGCGCTTTGTGGTTTTGCCCGCAAACACCGTTGTCAGGTCGCCCAAGGGGTCATAAACGCAAATATCGCCGTCAAACTCCCGTTCGTCGTAAATCAGTTTACGGCAGATTTCTTGGTGTTTGGGGTCGATTTTGGCGAGGGGCAAAATCTTATTGGCGCTGACAATTGCCGAGTCCATCCCGGCTTGCATTGCTTCGTGCAAAAACATCGAATTCAAGACTTGCCGCGCCGCCGGATTCAAGCCGAAGGAAATGTTAGAAACTCCTAAGATTACGTGACAACCGGGCAATTCTTGGCGAATGCGGCGGATCGATTCGATGGTAGCTTTGCCATTTTTTCTGTCTTCTTCAATCCCGGTGGAAATGGGCAAAGCTAGGGTGTCAAAAAAGATTTCCTCGGCGGGAATTCCGTAGGCGACTGCGGCGTTATAGGCGCGCTGGGCGATCGCAAATTTTTGGTCAGCAGTTCTGGCCATTCCGTCTTCGTCAATTGTCCCGATAACTATGCCCGCGCCGTATTTTTTCGCCAACTCTAAAACTTGATAAAAACGCGGTTCTCCGTCTTCATAGTTAGTGGAATTCAGCAAGCATTTGCCGCCCGCAACTTTTAAGCCTGCTTCCATCTTTTCCCATTCGGTGGAATCCAGCATTAAAGGGAGAGTTGCATTAGTCACAACGCGGGAAACTAATTCTTTCATGTCTCGCACGCCGTCGCGGCCGACATAATCCACGTTGACATCGAGAATGTGCGCGCCTTCTCGCACTTGTTCCCTGGCCATTGCTACTAAACCGTCCCAGTCTTCGGCGTTTAGCAAATCGCGGCATTTTTTGGAACCGCTGGCGTTGAGTCTTTCGCCGACAATTAAGAAGGAATTCTCTTGTTCGTAGGGTTGGGCGCTATAAATTGAAGCGGCGGAAGGTTCCCAAGTAATTTCGCGGATTTTGGGTTTAAGAGTTTTGCCAATTTCTGCTAGTTCGCGGATGTGATCGTAGCGGGTTCCGCAGCAGCCGCCGATGACTTGCACGCCTAAGTCTTCGACAAAGCGCATCAAGGCCATTTTTAATTCTATTGGCGTGAGTTTGTAGTGCGCGTGGCCGCCGATGTTTTCGGGTAAACCGGCGTTGGGAACGCAGGAAACGACGAAGGGCGAATGTTCGGAAAGGTATTTGACGTGTTCGGCCATGCGATCGGGCCCGGTGGCGCAGTTGAGGCCTAAAATGTCGATCGGGTACGGCTGCAAAATGGCTAGGGCGGCGCTGATGTCGGAACCGACTAACATTGTGCCGGTGGCTTCCATTGTGACTGATACCATTAACGGAATTCGCGCGCCTTTTTTCTTAAATACTTCTTCAATGGCATTTAATGCTGATTTAATTTGCAGCACATCTTGACAAGTTTCGACAATAAATAAGTCAACGCCACCGTCATAAAGTCCTTCTGCTTGTTCGGCAAAAGCGGCGGTGAGAGTGTCAAAATCAATGTGTCCTAATGTTGGCAATTTGGTACCTGGCCCGATCGATCCTGCGACAAATCGAGGTTTTTCGGGTGTGGAAAATTCGGCGGCGATACCCTTGGCAAGTTCGGCCGCAGTTTTGTTGAGATAATATGCTTTGTCTGCCAAATCGTATTCGGCGAGTACGATGGAAGCGCCGCCAAAGGTGTCTGTTTCGATGACATCGGCCCCTGCTTCGAGGAATCCCCGGTGCACGTTGGCGACGGCTTCCGGTTTCGTGTGGACGAGATATTCGTTGCAACCTTCGTATTCTTTGCCGCCAAAGTCTTCTGCGGTGAGGTTTTGGACTTGCAGGTTGGTTCCCATTGCGCCGTCGAAGACGATGACGGGGCGCGAGGGGTGGTGGAGTCGATCGAGGAATCTGCTATTCATAAGCGATCAAAAAAAACGCAGGTGCTATATATTTACAATTTTATCTATTGTGCAATATTGTCAACAATTATGTGACTGTTGGCAAACGACTAATGACTGAAGGATTTAATGCTGCTGACAATAGTTCGATCGTACCTGTAATTTTACCGATCGCCCTGGATAATTGTCAAAATTCTGTTGTGGGTGAGGCTGCGGGGGGAAAAACGGGCGAGTTGTGAGGGATTTTTTCGCTTAAATGTTGAGGAATTTGGCGAAAATGCGATCGCCACAATTAAACGAGTCATATAGCAATCCTTGCAGGAGTCGTAAATTTTTACCCTACTCCAACCCTCCCCGCACCCGCTCGTTCGCCAGTAAGAAATTCACAAATGATGCGAGGATTGCTATATAACTCAAGCATTAAGATTTCTTTCTCATGCTTTTGTTGGAAGCTCTTTTAGGCAGCCGCTTAATTTCACTTCCGCCTCCTTGAACTTCTACTTTTTTAATATTTTCTTCTACTTGTTCTATAATTTCAAAATCAACAATTTCAACATCGCCACCGCTGATTTCTTCCTCTTCCTCAATCTCCTCCGAATTCTGTTGATTTGCGATTAACTGCCCCGCTAACCCAGAAGCTTGAACAGACAATTCTTCGATTTTTTCATTAATTTCAACTTCTCCACTCCGATGCTCAATTTCCGGGGTTACTATATATTTATCTTGAGAGTAAAAATAATCAAGTTCTTGACTAATTTCAGTTTCTCTGATTTCCTTGTCTACTAGCTGCATTGACAACTGCTGCTTTTCCCTTGACAATTCCTCAACCTTAGTCACAAGGATTCTAATCTGTTCGTTGAGAATGCGAATTTCTCGGTTTTGCTGCTGAATCATTTCTTCGGCATCAGCAATAGTTCGATTTCTCTCTAATATCACCTCATTTTTAGTTTCTAATTCCAAAGCGCTCATAGCCGCTTTAATTACATTATAAAAATGCGGCTTAGATACATCAACTTGTTTAGCATTATGGCGGCTTTTCCCCAAAAGTCCAATCTTTTCTCCCTGCTTAACAGCCAAAACAAAACCTTGATGATTTTTTATTTTTAATTCTTTGACAAAATCTACTTGAACTAAACTGCAAATATATTTGTGACAGTCAAAATAAAATTCTGCTTTCATCAAAAAGCACCCCTTTCTGCTACAGTCCCGCAGAATTATAGCATGAACAGAGTTTTTGCGGGAAATAAAAAGAAATAAATAATCGATAGCCCATTTTGGTCAAAACTAAATTTCATCATCAACAACATCTTCCGGCAACTCTACCACACCCGCAATCAACTTCCAACAAGGGTCATCTCCCTTCCAATCATCGGGCCGCCAAGGCATACTCAAACTCACTGTTACCAAACAAGCTTTTTGCGGTCGATACCCCAATTCTAACTTTAGAATAAACACCGGATCGGTAATTGTTGCAGTCAATCTTTGACCATGCTGCGTGACAATAGATCCTTTCCATTTATTACCACCTTGCTTTCTTTTAATTGGCTCGTTTACCGTAAATCTTACTGCTTTGACTAATTGCAAAGTTAGGCGCTCGCACATTGGCAAAGACTGCATATATTCCACCGTAACATATCGCAAATCGTTGTGCAAAATATATTCTTGACTATTGCAATATTTCAGCAAATATGCTGGCGCAACTTTCCCTACTTGCCGCCATTCTCCCGGTAAAACAGAAAGATTTTCACACGCAAAGCCAAAGTCCGGTCCCGTCTTGGCCAGAGGGATTTCTAGAACATCTAACAACGCGGGTCCAAGTCTATTTATCAGGCACATTGCTTTAGGAATTCGACCATCTGGTAAGTCGGAAACAGGACGCACCCACTTACCTTGAAGTTCATTAATTCCGGCGATGCACCTGTCGTGGTTTTTCCAGGAATTAGCGAGACAAATTATTTGAGCCATTCGATTTTAGATTTTAGATTTTAGATTCGTCCCACAATGATATAGTATTTTCAATAAATCAAAGATGATTAATTGTGACATTCTTCCACTTCTCGCTGAGATATTCAGCAACTAAGCGGCGGTGACAATTATGAGGTTTTGGTTCGCTACAAAGCAGACACCCCCAGTCTAAAATATCCGATGAAACCTGGTGTTCAATTTGTCGCTCGCCCATCAACTCCAAAAACTTCTGTTCATAAACATCCCAATCTCCCTTTTTCTTTTTATAATCATCCAAAATATCTGGAGTCGGCGCTAAATCCAGAATGTGAACGTACTCAATATTGCCAATTGTTCGCAAAAAATACTCTAAATCTTTCCGCTTAGCAAAACCCGCCAACTGCGACACATTATTCAGCCGCGTATCTATCACCCTGCGGACTCCCGCTTTCATCAAAGTATCAAAAAACTGCTCGGCGCTTTTTTGAGTAAAACCAATTGTAAATAAATTAATTGCTTTCTTTTGTGACATAAGCGATTTCCAATCCGTGACGATAATAAGCTGTTTCTAAATCAACTATTTCCTGTTTAAGTTGAGGCTCTACTTCAAACAAGCTTAGCTGAATTGGCTCATTATCTTTTTTGCCTTTGTTAAACTTGCTCAAAAGTCTTTCTTCTAAATGCGGGTGCGATTCTAAATTGCCATCTGACAGAATGTGATTAATTTGTAAATTAAATTTTTTAACTTTGTGGCAGACTAAAATAGTCCGATGACAAGTAATCGGGTCTTTTTCCGCACACATTAAACTGATTTTATAATTGGCTGCGTTTTTGAGCAAGCGCTGAATTCCTTGGGAAAATAGAGGAGTTGCTGCTATGCGATCGTATAACGCTTTACCGCTAGTATCGTAACAGCTTAAATCCTCCGGTCTGGCGCCCAACTCTTTGCCTAAAAAAACATATTGAATGCCGACACTTGACAGAGAAGCTTTAATTTCGGATTTATTAAAATGAGGTAAATAGCGGCTAAAAGGATGCGATCGCACGTCCGCCACCGCCGTAATTCCGTGTTGTTGCAGCAGCAAAACAAACGCTTCAATACTTAGATTGGAGTGTCCGATCGTAAATAATTCCATTGCTTCGATCTTACTATGCAGTCTTTGCCTTGCAGATGAAAGTTTGTGTCGCCTAGTTCTTGCAATTGGTAGACTTCAAGCTGTAGGTTTCTTTAGCAACTTTTGAATTAAAAGTTGCACAGCCAGCAGCATCAAACCCAAAGATGCAAAAGCAAAAACACCCGCACCCAAAGCCACAATCCCCATGACTAAAGTTCGCACAGCCGCGCCAATATTAATCGCAGTCACATTGTCAGAATGAATGGGCGAATTTGCAAAAGTTTGGACGATCGACAAAGTTAGCGCGTACAAAGCAGCCGCAAAGCCACCCGCGATCAGCGAACCCATCACGCACCGCAAAATCGTCGGCGGCGTGGAAGATGCAGAGGTTGCATCTCCAGCCGAACTCAGAGGTTTAGAAGTAGAATTTGGATTAGTTAAATCAGTCATGGCGATTTTAGATTTTAGATTTTAGATTTTAGATTTCTGGTTAATTCACCAAAACTAAAATCGGTCTTGCATGACATATTATCAGTTCTTCGATCTCAATAGACTCTGCGAAAAGTTAGATTCATCTTGACCCTCGCCTGTTAGACAGGTTTAACGGGCGATGGCGATCGCACCCTCTTCGAGTTACACCCTAGAAATCGGCGGTTTCGTCTCGTTTCCCTCCGAAAAAATCTGAATTCCAGTATTGCTAAACTGTGCTACCCAAAAATCCAAATCTGGAGAAGCGATCGCACTTTTAACCCGTTCCATAACTTGCTGAGCCTGCTCTGAAGACTCGGCCAGCGCAAACACCGTCGGCCCGGAACCCGACATCATCGTTCCCAAAGCGCCCGCCGACTCAAAAGCCTGCCGCAAGTGCAACACCTGCGGGTACACGGGCAAAGCAACTTTTTCTAAATCGTTGTGCAGCAATTGACCAATTTTCGATCGATCTTTTTGGGCGATCGCCCCCACCATCGGGCCCGAATGCAGCCGTTCCCGGCGGCACCCCAAATCTTCCGCTGCACAATAGGAACTACTGAACTGCTGGCGATAAGTTTGATACGCCCATGCCGTAGAAATACTTAGATTGCGGTACTTCGCCAAAACCACAGAAAAGCCTGCCAAATCAGGCAGAGGCGACAGTTTATCCCCGCGACCAGTTGCCAAAGCCGTACCTCCCGCAATGCAAAAAGGCACATCCGAACCCAAAGTTCCCCCCAACTCTTGCAACTCCGATTGAGTAAGTCCCAATTGCCACAGCAAATCCATCCCGACTAAAACCGCAGCCGCATTTGCCGAACCGCCGGCAAGCCCCGCCGCCACTGGAATCTGCTTGTGAATGGCAATCTCGACTCCGCCGTATTTCGCCAAAGCATCGGGGAATTGCTTCGCCAACAAATCTGCTGCCCGGTAGGCGAGGTTATTCTTATCAGGAGGGACTTGCGGGTGATCGCAGCGCACGCGAATCGTGTCCGTACCGATCGCGCGCAAGTCAATTCGATCGGCTAAATCTATGCTTTGAAGTACCATCGCCAGTTCGTGATATCCGTCGGGGCGATCGCCTATGATTTCCAAATACAGATTGATTTTGGCTGAAGCTAACAGAGAATATGAACGCATAGGTGATTAAGCCGCAGGTGAAAGAAACCCCTGGTTGAAATTAATTGACACCAGTCCCCGTCCATTTTCTCACAACTCAAAGGAAAAATTATGCAGGAAATGTGGAAAACTTTTTTTAGTTCCGGGTCATTTATTCCTCACGGTCACTGCTATCTCTGGCATACCCCGTTAGTCTGGCTTCACGTTGCCTCAGATTCTATAATTGCACTGGCGTATTTTTCCATCCCGATTACATTGGTTTATTTTATTTCCAAACGCGAAGATTTGCCCTTTAATTGGATCTTTGCCCTGTTTGGAGCCTTTATCGTCGCCTGTGGGATCACTCACATATTTGAACTCTGGACGCTTTGGCATCCTACCTATTGGCTTTCAGGAACAATGAAAGCAATTACTGCCCTTTTTTCATTTGCTACAGCCATACTTTTGCTAGACTTAATACCTCAAGCCCTAGCACTTCCCAGTCCCGCACAGTTAGAATCCGCCAACCAACTCCTAGAAGCTGAAGTTGTCGAGCGCCAATTAGCAGAAGCTGCACTACAAAAAGCTAAAGAAGAATTAGAAATTCGAGTTGAGGAACGCACCGCAGAGTTAAAGTCTCAAACTCAACATTTAGAATTTGCCAACAGACTGCTAGGATCTGAAATTGTCGAGCGCCAATTAGCAGAAGCTGCCCTAAAACAAGCTAAAGAAGAATTAGAAATTCGAGTTGAAGAACGCACCGCAGAGTTAAAGTCTCAAACTCAACAGCTCGAACAAGCCTTGTCTGACTTGAAGCAGGCTCAATCCCAGCTAATTCAGAGCGAAAAAATGTCGTCTTTGGGGCAACTGGTCGCTGGTGTTGCTCATGAAATCAACAATCCGATTAACTTTATTTACGGCAATGTTACTTACGTTCGCCAGTATACCGATAGTTTGCTAGAACTGGTCTACAGCACTTCCGGGTGTTATGAGGTACAATAAGAATAGATTAAAAAAATATACCAATGAAAGCATATTCAGTAGAT
>NZ_JAUBRO010000057.1:0-40682 GCF_036701945.1 Microcoleus sp. MON1_C1
ACCCTCATTCTCTCCTTAACGGTGGCTCTAGTTCTTCTTTTGCCACCGTTCTCATCTTTGGTTAGTCTAAACTACAGTTAGTAAGGAAGAAGCAACAACTAAACCAGCAGTAGCTATACAGGCGGTTAGTGGTTGGGCGAAGTTGGTTTTCATAAGAGTAATACCTTTTTTATATCGTTTGGGGATTGACTTTATTGATTTCTTCTGGTATCTATTTACATCATCTATCCTATAAAGGTATTTGTATATACCTTTTTGCTACCTTTACCAAAACAATATTTTGCGAGGTTTATTCTTAAAGTTTTCGTAAACTTGGTTGTATCGCAAACGCTAGGATGGCTGTTGCTTAGGAATTCCACGGCTAACTATCTGTTATTGCAACTTTCGGTATCATCGGCTGTCACAATGGGAAATTGCGTAATATCACTAAGCAGTAAGTGTGTATTTATACAAAAATTGAGAGCGGTTTGTCGATCGCACGTTCTTGAGTCCGCGCACCATTTCCAAAATTGTTGAGCGTGAAGTCGGTTTCGATCGTCGGACGCTCAAACAATTTACCAATTACCAATTACCAATTACCAATTCCCAATTCCCAATTCCCAACTTGCGTTATTTCTGTTTTAGGACTACCAACGTAATGTCGTCAAAAACTTTCTGCTTGTCAATATGTTGCCGCACATCATCAATTACTGCTTGTCGAATTTCTTCAACCTTTTTGTGGCGATGTTCTTTCGCCACTTTGCACAATCTTTCTATGCCGTAATACACTCGATTTATATTTACAGCTTCGGTAATTCCATCTGTGTAAAGCACTACTACATCCCCTGGATTAAGATGCACTTGAATTTGGGAAACAAAACCCGAAATATCTTCCTCTAATCCCAGGGGAAAACCGAGTTCCATTGTATCGATCAGTTCGATGTTACCATCAGTACGGACTACGATAACTTCTTCATGTTGACCGCTGAGGCTGAAGTTACTATCTTGATAATCTAACAAAGCCAAGGTCATGTTTTTAGACGAGTCGATGCGCTCGATATTGGCATAAAGGGTGCGGTTTAACACATCAAGAAACTTCACCGGATCGGTTTCGTTCATTTGTTGGAGAGTGCGGACGGCGGTTTGCGCCATAATCATTAATACGCCACTTTCTAAACCATGTCCCGTAACATCGCCGATGCTAATTTTTACCGTATCATTTTGGGTTAGCACGTCGTAGTAGTCGCCGCCAACTTCATCGGCAGGTTGCATATATCCAGCTATTTCTAATCCTTTAATTTTATCCAGTTCTGATTGTTTGGGCAAGATCATTTGTTGCAGTCGTTTGGTGACTTCCAACTCAGCACTGAGGCGGATGTTTTCGGCTTGAAGTTTGTTGTTGAGGGCGCTAATTTCCTGGTTTGCTTGGGCGAGTTGAGCGGTGCGCTCTTCTACTTTTTGTTCCTGCGTGTGGTAAAGGAAGGCATTTTCTAGCGAGATTGCTGCTTGAGAAGAGATCAGTTTTAAAACTTCCAGCCGCGTCGGAGTGAAAGCGCTAGTTGCCAAATTATTTTCAAAGTAAAGTAAACCCATCATTTTGCCTTGATTGATGATGGGAATACATAAGACTGACTTGGGTTGATGCGTCCTGATATAAGGGTCTGTTCTAAAAGCTCCTTCAGCCTTAGCATTATTTAAAACGACAGTTTTGAGAGTCTTTTCCACATAATAAATAACGCTTAAGGGAACAACTTGCTCTAGTTCAATCTGGGGAGATAACAACACATTAATATCGCTGTCCTCAACTTCCCCAGCGGCTGCGATCGCAAAACCTTCTGACTGATTCAAAATCAGAAATCCTTTTTGAGCGCCAGCATTATTGAGCGCAATTTTCATAAATTGTAAAATCAGTTCGCTTAAAACAATTTGCCCAGAGATGATTTTGGAAAATTTAAGCACAGAAAGTAGCTCTAATCCTTCCAAGCTACCTCCTATTGTTAATGTCGTGGTATTAAAATCAAGACCGAGATTTTTTTGAGCTGTTATTCTCCCAAATATTTTTGGATACCTTGACTCTAAATCTTGGGCTTTTGCCGTAGCTCCCCAGCGAATATAAGCGTAGTAGGATTCGTTCAGATAGAACCGACTCATATGTTCGCGATCGCAAGCAAAATGAAATTCTCCAGCCAGTTCTTTAGCAATAGCTTCATCTTCCAGGCGTTCGTACTCTATCGCTCCCGATATCGCTCTTTCGTACAAGTTAATTGCTTGCTCATTTTGTCCCAAAATCCGCGCTTTTTCTGCCTCGATCAGGTCGTACTTGTGCTGATAGTTCATCGGCGCGTCTTGCGCCCAGCCTTTCATTTTTTCCTGATGAGATTCTACCAATTCCAGATATTGCTGTTGCTCCCTCGGCGCAGCGCTGTTGTAATTAGCGAGCAGGATCAGCGAATAATAGAAGTAGTGAGCGGGAAACGTCATCATGCCGCTATCGCCTCTGAGGTGTTCGTGAGCTGCCAAAATGCAGGCAAGAGCCTGGGAATAATCTTTAAATAAATAACAGAGAAAGGCTTTGGCCTGGTAAACTAATAACAGCGTTGTTACATTTTTGGTTTCCTGCAAATATACCAGCATCGCTGCTTCATCAAAACTTTTGCCTTGCAGCAGCATTTTATCTGATGATAATCCTTGCAAATTTAAGGTCAGTTGATGCCATACCTTAATGAAATTGAGCGGAAATTCCTGTTTGATTTTATTTAAAAATTTGATATATTCGCTAATTTTTACATCGACCATTTCTAAGCGTTCGCCGCTCAATAATAGGTTGGTACAATAGTGGAGTACGCAATAGCCTGCATATTGGTAATCTCCCGTTTCCAAACCGGCTTGAATCGCCTCTTCTAACGGTGCAATACTTTCCTTAGCCTGCTCTTTCCAATGGGATATCAAACCGTAAAATGGCGCATAAACTCGACATTTGAGTTTGTTGTCAGGAAAAATATCTAGGAGTTTAATCGCCAACTGCCCGCAGTAATATCCCGCGCCCAAGTCTGCCATCGGCCCGCACAAAATTATGCCGTAATTTGCGTAAGCGATCGCTGCCAGAGCTGAATGACCCCGTTCCACACAAAGATTGACCTTCGTTAAAACGATCTGAACAAAGGTTGAAGGCGCTGAGATCGAAGCAGCTGCCGTTGCCGTTATCAAGATTCGCAGAGCTGCTAGCAAATAGGGATCGGTCATTTCGGGAAGGTTTTCTAACTCTTCTAATCTCGGCATCTGCACGGAACTGCTGCCCTCGCTGGGCAGAGGAGCTAGGGAAACTCCGAGCATCTCTACCGCTTGCAGTCCGGTTTCAAGGGCTTTGGATAGCTGGTTTTGAGCGATATAAAATTCAACTTTTAGCTCGTAAACTTTCACCTTTTCGAGCAGGGTTGTTGCCTGTTGCAGCGCTATTTCTGCCAGTGCAGCAGCTCTCTCGAAGTTGGTACACAAGTATTCTGCTTCTACAGCTTCTATATAGAGGTTGAGCGTGAGTTCGTAATTGCTTTGCCAGCTAGAAGCTGCCAGGAGTTCCATGCCCGCATTAAAATAATTGGCAGCCGCTTCGGAGGCTGTTGCTGCTTTAGCTTTCCGACCTGCGGCGAGATTCAGGGCAGCGAGTTGGTTTTTTTCTGACTGCTCGGTGATGAACTCGCTGCCGATATTCAGTTGATTGACGATCGCAAAAATGTTTTCTTCTTGCTGAGATGGGGTCGTATTTTTCAGCAGCAGTTGACCAATTTTGAGGTGAGTTAATTTTTTTTGGTCTTCGGCAATGAGAGAATAAGCTGCTTGCTGTACGCGATCGTGCAAAAACTTGTAAGGAATTTGCACAGATGCAGTTTGACGGCTGGCGATATCGTCAAGGTGCAAATTCTCTGCCAGTTCGCGGTCAAAAAAGAGCGGAATTTTGTAGGCGTCGTTCAAGGGGAGAATCAAACCTGCCTCTAGGGCAGACCACAGTTGATTTGCCGTTTCTACAGGAGATTCTTCATTGACGATCGCCAAAACATCTAAATAAAATCTGCTGCCGATACAAGCTGCTAACTGCAAAATCTTTTGACTTGCTTCCGGCAGCCTTTGAATCTGCTTTACCATTAACTCGACAACGTTATAATCCGCAATTCCTATCGCTTGAATTTCATCTATTTCCCACTCCCATTGGCCACTATTAAAATTGTAAGCTAACAGCTTTTCTTCATAAAGATATTTTAGCAGTTGATTTAAAAAGAAAGGATTGCCTTGAGTTTTGTTAAATAGCAGAGCGGATAGGCTTTGGGATTTTTGGCTTTCCTTGAGAGTGTCGGCAACTATTTGATTGACATCAGTAATACTCAAAGGTGCGAGGGTAATTGTTGTTAAATTAGCTGAATTTTCTTGAATATTTTTCAAAGTTTGCATCAAAGGATGCGTCGGACTGACTTCATTATCTCGATAAGCACCAATCATCAGTAGATATTGGCTGTCGGGGTTAGTCACCAGCAGTTGAATTAACTTGAGCGACGATAAATCAGCCCACTGCAAATCATCTAGAAAAATAACCAGCGGGTGTTCTGGTTGAGTAAAAACTTGAATAAAGCTGGCAAACACCCGATTAAATCGATTTTGAGCTTCAGTTGCTCCCACTTCTGGCACGGGCGGCTGTTCGCCAACGATCAGTTCAACTTCGGGAATAACTTCTGTAATAATTCGGCCTTGCTGGCCTAACGCGTTTAAGAGTTTTTGTTTCCAATTCTCTATCTGTTGCGGACTCTCAGTTAATAGCTGGCGCATCAGTTCCGATAAAGCTTCTATCAGAGAAGCGTAAGGAATGTTGCGCTTAAATTGGTCAAATTTACCCGCAATGAAATAGCCATGCTGCCGGACAATCGGTTTGTGAACTTCATTAACTACAGCAGTTTTCCCAATGCCTGAATAGCCAGCTACTAGCATCATTTCCGCTGTCCCATTACTGATGCGGTCGAAGGCGGCTAGGAGTGTCTGAACTTGTTCAAATCGACCGTAGAGTTTCTGCGGAATTTGCAATTGACTTGATAAATCTTCTTGACCAATTTGAAAGTTGTCAATTTTCCCTGTAGTTTCTAATTGAGTTAAACACTGTTCTAGATCGAACTTCAAACCTTCAGCACTTTGATAGCGTTCTTCAGCAGTTTTAGCCATCAATTTCATCACAATTTCAGAAATTGCTTGAGGAATCTGGCTGTTAATTTTTGCTGGTGGTACGGGTTGAATGGCAATGTGGGAGTAAACTAATTCGAGGGCGTCAGTGGTCGGAAAGGGCAGTTTCCCTGTTAGCATTTCATAAAACGTGACGCCTAAAGAGTAGAAATCCGTTCGGTAGTCGATTGCTCGATTCATCCGACCTGTTTGTTCTGGGGATAGGTAGGCAAGAGTTCCTTCTAATAAGTTGGGGTGGCTGAGGGATTGATTTTCTTTAGACAGGCGGGTGGCAATCCCAAAATCGGTAACTTTTACTTGATTTGTGGCCAAATTGACGATGATGTTTTGGGGTTTGATATCTTTGTGAATAATGCAACGATCGTGCAACTGAGCGAGGGTAGATGCTACCTGAATCGCGATCGCTAGAAAATCTCGTATTTGTGGCTGCTTAAATTGTTCGCTATCTGAGAGAGCAATTCCGCCAAAATCTTCCAAAATTAGGATAAATTTGCGGTTTCCCAATTCTTGTAATTCTAAAGGTTTAACTATACCCTCTATATTAAGGTTTTTGGAAATTTCATATTCCTGTCTTAAACGGGTGATTTCTTCTAGATTAGGATACTCGTTTTTGAGGATTTTCAATATCGCTGGCTGTCCGTCTGACTCTTTGATCCCTCGATAAATAACAGTATTAAGCCCTTGGTAAATTTGTGAAGTAATTTTATATCCGCGAATTGCTAACATAGGTGTCTTAATCTTGAAGTGATATCAGTGCCATCATATATAAAATACAATATAGCGATCGCGCCAACTGCTAGTCAGTTGAAACAGCGATCACTTTTGAGTTAGCAATCTGACTTGCGGAGCTAACTAACGCTACAGTCACCGCTGTCTTTTGGTACTCGCTTCGGATATACCCACTCGTTAAAGAACTCCTGAATTTCTTGAGGTTGCTGTTTGACTAAATATTCGTAATCTTGTTTCACCGGAATATTATAACTAGCCGTCCGTTTGCCAATCTTGGACAACCAAGTCGTGTGTACGGAAATCCCAAAATTAAGTTGTGGATGCCAGAGTTTGCATAGGGGGCCGCTCTTCAAATCCGCAGCGTCGAAAATCCAGATTTCATTGCCGTTGTCAGGTTGCTCATCTGTACCATTATAAACTACACATACAATATAGCCGTCTGTTGAGCCGCCTGTTCCGCCCGCGCGGGGGACAAATTGCGGCGAGTTGCCGAAATAACCTGTGTCAAATTCGTATGCGTCTTGAATCTGCAACCGATTTTCATTTGCTTCAAGGGTATCCAGATCTGCTATGTGCAGTCGTAACAAGTTAGATTTGATGCCTTTTTTGGTCAACTGGCGCACTTCATCGGCTGGTATTTCCCGATATTTATAGTTTTGATACATTTGGAATCCTTCTTCAGTGAAAATATCTTCCCAGCATCCAAAAAAGCTCCAGTAGATATTTTCAAAGTGTCCAGAAGGCGGATTTTCACGGTAAGCATAAAGTGCTGGTCCCCAAGTGTATTTGCAATATTCTTTACCGTTGGTCTGAGTATCCTGGCAATATTTGTTAGGCTGGTTGTCTGCATAAACTCCTGTCAAATCGCTTCTGGCAACTTTGATTTGTTTGGCATCCTTAGCATCGAGTACGTAGCATCCCATGCGACTAATATCTAATGGCCCTACTGTCATCCCAAACATATGGGGTAAGCCTCCATTGTTGTCTGAGTTGCTGAAATCGATCTCGCGAATCCATTCAGCTACATCCCAAGCGCATACGTGCGCTAAGTGCAGCGTGATTTGATCGTTCGGATTTTTATAGTCTGTGAGAAAGTGCGTGGTTTCGCGGGGAATGACAACCTGTCGCGCTACCACTTTCTTGACATCTGATTTCAGGTCAGTGCGGCGGACAATGTAGATCGTACTGTCGGGTAATTGCGGGCGATCGATTAAGTTGCTCAGCCATTTTTCTATTTCTTCATATTTTGGCTCGTTTGGCGCCGGAAGTATTTCTTCTAGTAAGAATTTAAAGGCAGTGTCCATCAGCACCACGTAGTCTTCAGTCAATCCTATCTGGTGCATACTCTGTTTAATTGCGATCGGGCAACCATTGGGGTGCGTTACCTGCCATTTATTAATCTTTTCTTTGCCATCCCAGGAAATCACATAGACAAAGTTGGCAAATATATTAAAACTTTGCAGCAGACTCCATAATAAATGAATTGTTTGTTTAAAGGCTGCTGCTAATTTTTGGAAAAAGTTTTTTTGGTCGGGAGCTTTCTGAAATCCTCGCGGGGAGGGATTTCTGATGCTGTCAATCAAACCGAATGCCCAATAGAGGACTGGACGCAATTGAGCAATAAAAGTGGAGAGCGATCGCCCGCTGTTGACAGTAAACATTTCCCCTGTGTTCTCGTCAAAACAAGGATGGGCTGAAGTCTGAACTAATTTAAACGGAAAAGGCGGTTGTAAGGGAAGCTTAGCTAATAGCGGATTAAAGGCTCTCCAATCTCGATCCCAACCCACCGGAGTGACTGCTTCCAGCGTTTTTGTATCAATTTCGTAGGGACGCCCTATATCCCAAGTTATCAGCAGTCTTTCGTTGTCTTCCTGAGAAAATTTCATGGGTAGAAATCCGGTGTTTAGCTGATTGCGAATCCCTAACTCGTCAGACATTCGCATGATGCCGCGATTTTTAAATCTCAGGTTAGGCTGGCATTTATTTGTGGCTGCGTCGGCATAGTAACAGGGGGTTTTAGCAATTCTAGTTGTGAGAAATACTCCTTCCTCAAGATTGTCAAAATCAAAGCGATAAACCATCCCGTCGCCGTTGTAAAATGGTGTGAAACCATCACGGGAAGGAAATACAATATCTTTGTTATCATCGCGATATTTGGAGTCAACAGAGCCTGTGGCTGAAATAATAAATACGTGGCCTTGCAATCCTGACGGAAGTTGTTTTCCGTCCTTAACTAGCAGTTTTAGCGGGCAATACTTGGCCTCTGGGTTATCTTCTCTTAGCCCAAACTCTACTCGACTAACTGACAATACTGATCGCGGGAAACTACTATTTTTTTCAACCTTATCGTCGTTTTCTACAGATTGGTTCATAGTTTTTATAGGGGTTAAATTAGAGATGAATTACACCTGCACTAATTGCTCTTAACTTAAGTTGCTAGTTATCTCAAACAGGCTGCTAATGGCTAATTCGAGTAAAAAACTTGATTAGCAAGCTGGCAATTAGCAACACCGCAGTTTATAACTAGAAACTTGCTTTATTAGTCACCGTAAGCGATTCAGCGAAAATCAACTCGACTTAAATAGTGAATTATAATTTTATCATATATTTTCTTCTCCCGTGTGGCTCTCTCGTACTTATGGTGATAACGTAAGCTAATAATTTAGCACGATCGAGGGTTTCAACGTTTAGTCTCAGATAGTTAGTATCATCTGCTACTTTTAACACCAAGCATCGGGGAGAGCCGAGGAAAAAATGATGTGATGATTAGATGTTTGCATCGACACTGATGTCATGAATGCTGCACTGGGGCAAGCGTAACAAGTCGCTTTAGCTGTCATATCAAAATGCGGCTGACCTAAAATGTGGTGCGCCACATTTCTGCGGCAACTGTTCAATTAATGCCATGATATAAATGTGTGGCAATGCTCATACTGACGATCGCCACCAACCAACAACCAATTTGGGCTAGAGCTACCAGAAAGTTGCCAGCCTCTGCGCTCTCAAATCGGTTCTATAAAACCGACACATAATGACGATAATTTTAACCAACGACGACGGCATCGACGCTCCAGGCATTCAGGCACTTTTGCAGGCTGTAGAAGGCAAAACAATTATGGTGGCTCCGCAGGGGCAATTGTCGGGCTGCGGGCATCAAGTGACGGCTCACAGTCCGATTCATGTCGATCGGCGATCGGAATTTGAGTATGCTGTAGGGGGAACACCGGCCGATTGCGTGCGTATTGCTCTTCATCACGTTTGTGCGAAGCCGGATTTGGTGCTTTCGGGTATTAACGCGGGCGGCAATTTGGGGGTTGACGTGTATATTTCGGGTACGGTTGCGGCTGTGCGGGAAGCAGCCATGCACGGTATTCCGGGCATCGCAATTTCCCACCGGATTAAAAGGCCGCTCGAAATAGACTGGGATGTCGCTACTCGCTGGACATCGCGGGTGTTGGCGGATT
The DNA here is from genome assembly GCF_036701945.1 of Microcoleus sp. MON1_C1. Lineage (NCBI taxonomy): Bacteria > Bacillati > Cyanobacteriota > Cyanophyceae > Oscillatoriales > Microcoleaceae > Microcoleus > Microcoleus sp. MON1_C1. The sequence continues at coordinate 9,393 of NZ_JAUBRO010000057.1, forward strand.
TGCTGAACCGGGAACTAAAGTCTGGGTGTTTCTGGAATGTGAATTTGCCGCATTTAGCGCCGGGAAGTGCGGAACCGGAAATTGTGTTTTGCCAGCCTTCGACGCAGCCGCTGCCGGTGGTGTACCGGATGGAGGGAGAATACTTTTATTATGCGGGAGAATATGGATCGCGCGCTCGGGCGGCGGGGACTGATGTTGACGTGTGTTTTGAGGGTAATATTGCAGTTACTGAGATATCGCTGTGATAGATTTGGGCGATCGAACTATATTTTTTTTCCACAAAGTCTAAATAGCCGATCTTAAATTCGATCAGCGACAGAATGTTTCATTTTCATAGCTAAAAACAGATTTCATTATACTTTGGGTTGAGGACTGCATATACCCTAGGTATAATAAACCTGTTTTCCTATTATCCAAAAATAGGATATTGTAATTTATTCAGAATTGATACTACTCAAACTTAAACACAATTAATCACAGTGCTGAGAGTGGCAGCTATCTCTACTTGCGGCCCTCGCTGCTACCATAATTTTTTTTGTCATCCTTCGGCTTAGCAACACCATCAGGTTGTTTCTTTGGCTTTTTGACTTCTTTGTTGCTTTTTCTTTCTTTTGACATAATCCTTCCTCAATTGTGACTCAGCATAACATAGATTGACACATTTGCCTAACTGTCCGTAGAGGGGGTGATCCTATACAGATACTACTTGCTGTTAGTTTTGTATCATCTGCAGTATATTATCTGCTAGGTTTTGAACGAATACCCTCTACCGTTAGGCATATCGATAAATTCCTCAGAAGTACCAGGTCTGAAATTACTTTTAACCCTGATCGACTCAAGGAAATATTGAAAAGCACGATCGTATAACTGCTGCGAGACAACCGAGAAAAATTCTCGCTGATTAAGCTGTTGTTCCACCTCTAATTTTTATGAAAAATGACAGTAGATAAAATATGGAGCTATGACCGTGCCAGCCTTCGGGACACCTGACGCAAACACAACTAACAAATTTGCAGTCTCCGTTTAAAAAAGCTGTTAGTCACAGTGGACAACAAGAATATTGATTTTAACTATTGATTAACAATTCGGACAGTGTTTGATAGCTTACCTACTGAGAATCACGGTTTCACGGATCTCAGTACCATCGCAACGCTTGCCGAAGCACACTAGAGATCCACGATAAATCAAGGGTTTCAGACTATGACCTCAAAAAGGTCGGGACTCTGGAAAAAGCACAAACTATAGCAATCCTCGCATCATTTGTGAATTTCTTACTCCGGAGCGAGCGGGTTCGGGGAGGGTTGGGGAGGGGTAAAAATTTACGACTCCTGCAAGGATTGCTATATATGTATAAATATAAAGTTAATTGTCAGCTTTCTTGAAAGTGCGAGCGCCTCCACTCCATTTGAGATAAAATATCTATAAAGAGTGTTTATTTCTAGATAAATTTCTGGTATTAGGAATCTGACCCGTATGGAAGTAACCGAGCTGCTCAAAGAGTACGAAAATGGAAACAGAGACTTTGCTGGCGCAAACCTCAGCGGAGCCAACCTCAGCGGAGCTATGTTGGTTGGCGTAAATTTTTCGAGGGCTAACCTGTCGGGAGCTAACCTGAGTCGGGCGCATCTCACTAAAGCAGAACTCAACGACGCAAACCTTTACAGGGCAAATCTGAGTTTTGCCAAAATGGGTCAAGCCAGACTAGCGGACGCAGATCTCACGAAGGCCAATCTCAGCGGAGCTTTCCTCGTCAAAGCAAAACTGCCCAGGGCAAAGTTGAGTGGCGCCCAACTCATAGGTAGCAACCTGGCGATCGCCATCCTCTGGAACGCCAATTTGTGTACAGCCGACCTGCAATTCATCAACCTGCGGGGCGCAAACCTCACGGGAGCAAACCTCAACTGGGCAAACTGCGGAGGGGCAAAACTCAGCGGTGCAAAGCTTTTTGGCGCTCAACTAACAGGCATCTATCTCAGCAAAGCTTACATCAATGGCATCGACCTCAGCAGGACGGATCTCAATGGCGTCAACCTGAGCGGAGCCAAACTGAACGGGGTAAACTTGGAAGGCTCGAACTTGTTAGCTGCCAATCTCAGCGGGGCTCAGTTGCGGGGCGTCAAGTTGATGGGAGCAGATTTAACCAGGGCAAATCTGGTGGGAGTTTCTTTGGTGCAGGCAAACCTTGATTGGGCTAGGCTGTGCTATGCAGACTTGAGCGAAGCCGACTTGAGCGGGGCAACATTCACGGGAACCAACTTTGAGGGTACTCAGTTAGCCGGATCGACAATGCCCCCATCTTTGAGCAATGATGTCTACTTAACGGCAGCACGTGGTGTCGCAGCTTAGGCAACGAACGCCAAAAATTAATTTCGCATCCGAGTGGACGACTCTCGCATTGGTTTAACTGTTTGATGCAGACATCATTACTTTTGTGAGAGTGTTGCACCGGCAAGAAATTTACTGATATTTGCGAGAGTTTGTAGCAGGACCATTAAGCTCACCCAATTAATTTCGCGACTCGCAAAGCAGAGGTAATGGCTCCTTCGTGCAAACCATCACCCAAATAAGCTCCTGCATGATAAGTGTTGTTTTCGCCATTAGTCTCGATAACTTCATTTCGATAGCGAAAAGACTCGACATTATATAGCGGCGTGTGATGTTTCTGAATGTGAATAATGTCTTTTTTGGCGATCGACTCCTCCAGTTGAAAAGCTAAACTGTACTCTCGTGGGGATGAGATGCCGCAAAGCTGATTCAAGCTGGCATTATATCCCCATCCCTTCTCCGTCTCGAAAAAATCAAATTCTGATAACTTGCGGATACCGTAGCGATCGTACATTGATGTATCCGAATGCAGCACAGTCGTTGCATAATTGGCTTTCCACGCCGAAAACCGCTTCATTTCCGCATCCGTCGGATCGGACAACAGCCTCATCACTTGGTCTGGTGGCATCGCAAAAACCACCTTATCAAATTCCTGACTCTCCCCATTAGAAAGCACAATTTTTACAGCATCAGCACTTCTGAAAGTCTGGGCAATCTCCACATTCAGCCGTATATCGCCCTTAAACCGCTCCAGAATCTTTTCAATGTAAGAATACACCCCGCCTTTAATCCTCACCCAGTTGACCAAGGCATAGTCGCGCAGAACAGGCAGGGCCAATTCGGCCGGAAAATTGTCGAGCGATTCAAACGGTATCGAGTAGCTGTACATCGTCAGCAACTTCAGCCAATAATTGCGGATGTTGGAGCTTTTTAAACTCTGAGAAAGCGGCACATCGTAGAAATCGTGCTGTTTAGCAAACCGCATTTTTAAAATAAATGCAGCCGATCGAGCGTAGATACTATCGAGCCGCAAATACTCGATCAGGCGTTGGATTCCGGTAAAATTTTTCCGGATAGAGACCTTAGACAAAAAGTGATCGCCATCTTTAAGAAACAGCGCGGAACCAATCTGCACGGGTTCTAATTCAACGCCTAGCTCCTGCATAAAAGCCGCGAAATTGTAAAACACAGTGGGAAATTCCAGCACCCCATTTTCTAATATTTCATTGCACTCCGATTGATTTGGCGCAACATTTTTGTTGAGCGTCCGAATGTGTCCACCTAAAATCGGCTGCTTTTCCAACACAGTGACGTGATGCCCCTGTTTATCGAGCCAGTAGGCTGCTGCCATACCGCTCGCTCCGCCCCCAACAATTGCAATTCTCATAGTTCACTCCTAGATTGATAGAAGGAATAAGAAAGAAAGAAGGAAGATGGAAGAAAGAAGGAAGATGGAAGATGGAAGATGGAATAAATTTTAGTTTCCAGGTTTTACCGGGAAACGCATTTCACTGTTGCTGTGCATCGTCATTTTTAAGAGGAGGCAGAGCCTCCTGAAATTCATTCCTTGGCAGAGCCAAGGAACGAGATAATGAGAGCAGAAACGAGAGATTTTTTAGATGAGGCAGAGCAAGAGTGAAATTCATTCCTTGGCAAAGCCAAGGAACGGGAGAAACAGGAAAATAACCTATTGCCAATTTTTCTTAGCCTAAAATCGCATCGCCGGATAACCGTTGATAAAGCAGCGCCCCCGTCCAAAATGTCGGTGCAAAGCCTGGATAGCCCGAGGAGGCGTTGCAGAAATAGAAATTGTTGAGGGATGTTTCATGATTTAGTCGATCGACCCCCATATTGCGCGGCGTCAGGCTGGAACCGTAGGAATTACCGTTAGGACACCAACAGAAGCGCTCGTTAGTCGTCGGACTTCCGGTAATATGAAAGACCATGTGTTTGCGGAAATTCGGAACATAGTGTTTTTCAACTACATCTAAAATCGAGTCCAGAATCTCTTGTTTCTTCTGTCTGTAAGCTTTGCGATCGCTATCCCAAAGTTGTTTAAAATAGCTGTAATTAGCAACAGTCAGAAATTCTACAATTTGACAATCTTCTGGACAATCCCCCCGCGCTTCCGTCAGTAAAGTTGGCGTTGTAATTGCAAAGCTGGGACGAGAAAAATCATTTTGCTCATACATTTGAGCAAAAGCTTCATTTAGATCCAGGTGTTCCGAATGAAACGTATTCCACTTGCCAAATCCATAGTCTCGGAGATCGATATCTTTGACAACGCAGTACACCATGTAGTTAGATGCAGAATACTCATAGTTGAGTTTTTGCCGCACTTTTTTAGAGAACAGTTCCTCTCCAATCATCTTGGCCGCTCTTTTCGGGTCAAGGTTGCAAATCACCGTGTCGCCCGTGAATTCATGGGTTTGATGCGTAGTCAAATCCATCGCTTCAACTCCCGTTACTGTTCTGTTTGTCACCCTAAAATTCGTGACTTCATGGTTTAGTAGAACTTTCCCCCCGTTGGATTCAATGACTTTAACTAAAGAATTGATGACATCTTCAAAATGCTGCGTCGGGTAAAATGCACCTTCTTGATAGCCTCTAAACAAGGCAATCCAAGCATAGAAAGAAAGCTGATTTGGGGGCAGCAAAAAATCCGGCCATTGCAGGGCTAATAGGGTTTGGGCGGCTTGCGGGAGTTGGAACTTGTCGAAAACGTCCTGAAGTGTACTGTTGAGGTGTTGGACGGCACAGAATACGTCACCGAAATTTTTGAGCAATTCAATTGGTTTGACGGGAGGAGCGAGTTTTCTGAGTCCGTTGCCGGTTTTCTCGACTTCGTTGACGAATTGGCGAATTCTCTCGCCCGCTTCGGGAAACAGCGCCGACAATCGCCGGATCAGTTCCTCTGGTTCCGAGGGAATATCCAGCGCATACCCAGGCATTCTCATGTGGTCGTAGCCATTCGGATCGTACCGTTCAAAGGTGACATCTCGATCGAGGCCGAGTTTTTTGAGAACTCGATTGACTGTATGTCCTTCGCCGCAGTCCCAAACGTAGTGGAATTGGGCATTAAAGGTGTATTTTTTGGCCATCGTAAAGGTGTGACCAAAGCCTCCGGGATGCTCGTGAGCTTCGAGGATGTGTACGGTTTTGCCGGAGTTTGCCATCAAAGCTCCGAAAACCAGTGCTGATAAACCACTGCCGACGATGAGGTAATCTGTTTTCATGGTAAATTTCCTCGATCGATTGAATGGGGCGATCGTTGTCTATTTAAACTAACTATCAATTCTGAGAAAATTCTGAAGTCCAGCAACAATTTTTTGAGGCGCGCTGGTTTAAGGATTGTATTAAGGTCTGAGAACGGTTGCTGTTAAGCTTAATCAAGTTGTTGCGGATAGAACTTATAGCTTCCGAGGCGGACTGGAAAGCCCGCCCCACAAGGGAAGAAATCGGGTTTATACCTTTGTTCTTAGTCTTAAGGTATAGTAGCTTACCTAATTAGCAGTATGTTAGTTAGAGGCGCGATCGCTTATTTGTGCGGGACAATCACATCAAAAAAAGCATCATCCAAATCATAACCAAACATCTGCGACATCGCCATCAACTTCGATTTACTGGGAATTCCCTGCTGATTCAACCAATCAGTCAACACAAAAATTTTGTTCATCAAAAACATTTCCAAAGCTTCAGGATTGTACTGAATACCTTGGGTGCGGTGGAACTGGTGCGGCACCAACATCGCGGCATAGCGCGCCAGTTCTCCCGCTTTCCAATCCAGCAAAAATGGCAGCCAAGGGTAACAAGCATCCAAGCGAATAAACCACAGCCGCACTTCGGGAATTTCCGAAATTTCTCGCGGATCTAACTCTTCGCGGGGATACTCAATTTCAAATTGTAGCTGTTGTTCGTTTTGGGCGATCGCTCCTTCGGCCAGCCACTTTTCAATCACAGTCCGCACCGGAGACAAATCTAAACTGTTTATGCGATCGGCATCTATCGCTATCATAATACTCATAAAATTTCAACCTTATAGCATTAAGTTTTATCTATAATACCACCAATCACCAATCACCAATTATATCAAATCCGTTAACTTCCCTACACCAGAACTATTGCACGCATTCGCCAAATATTTTAAAAAGAATCAGCATTAATCCCGGTTAATCTGCGGTTTCCGCCTTACCTCAAAGATTTATGCAAGATTTTCTACTACTCGTTGCCCAACCGTCACCCATTTTTCCCAAACTTGCTATCTTGTAAAGAATTACCAATCCCCTGGATAATTCCCCGCCCGATCAAACCAATTCCCCGCCCTATAACCTGAGTCAAAACGTAAACAACGCCAGCACCCAACAGCGAAATAACCGCGCGAACTCTAGGTGCGATCGCATCCCTGGTTTCCAGCAGCAAAGTCAAGGCTAACTGCCACCCAGAAAGCTGTGCTAACTCATGATTTCTCGGAGAATAAATAGAAATTTTCTTAATTCCCGAATCGCCCAAAACAAACAGCCAAAACCTGCTTTCAAAAATAGCTTTCGGTTCCACAAAATATCTATCCCAGCTATATCTCCACGACAAATCATTCCGGAATCTCTCAATTTCTCGCGTCGAAATCAACTTACCATCGTAAAAAATTTGCTTGATTTCTTCAATATTTGCCAAATTATTTAGTAGAGGCTGTACCACTCCGCTAGCAACTTGTATTGCCAAATTTTCCAACAAAGCTTCAGCTCGCTGCATTGCTTCCGGGCTGCCAGAAACACAAGAAATATTGTCAACTGTTAGAGGAATTTCAAATAGCAAATGTGCAAAAAAATCAACTGTCATGGGTATTTTGTCAAGGATTTCTGCTGCAACTACATCAGCATCTGCCAGCAGCATCGGCACAACTTCTACGCCGCTGCCTGCCAAGATATCAGCAGCGCTTCCCCCTTGACTTTCTGCCAGTTTCCAGCTTGTTTGACTGCCATCAAAAACCCGAGTTTCTCCCGTTTGCAGTGTATAGTATCTGCCAAAAAAATCTATGATTGTCGCCTCCCACAAATCCCCTAAAATAGCAGGCATTTTTTGCGACAATTGAGTTTGCTGCACTTGCGAAAAGCGCAATTCCTCCAGCAAATCCTTTAACTTCCGCAGGATGGAACTCATCAATTCACGCTTTTTGGGCGATCGCAAAATATCGATTTCCAAAGGCAACCCAGTCAAATTCACCAACTCAAACTGCAATTTAGCCGCCACCGAGTCAAACAAGCTACCTTGCCAATTAGTTGCAACCACCAAAGATGCAGCCGAAACTTGGGAATTCGCTAATTGCGATTGAGAATTATTTAACAGATTCTCGCTTCTAATTTCTTCTTTCTCCCCTCTGCCTTCTGCCCTCTGCCTTCTGCCTTCTGCCTTCTCCCCTTTTCCTTCAAATAATAACTGACTGACAATCCAGCGAGCTGCCAGCAATTCTCTGCGGCGCCCGCTGAGTACAACCCCATCTAAAATAGAGGGCAAATCAGTCGGATATGCGGCTCTGATATCTTGCAAATCAGCTTGGACAACCGCCAAAGTTGCATCTATTTCCCGTAGTCCAGAGTGAAAAAAATAAGCCAGCATTTTTTTGTGTACTGGCGTATCAATTGTCCGATCATCTGCATTTTTATCTGCAATTGCTGCGGAGTTTTCTACTGTTTGAACCACCGCTGCATTTAGTTCTATTTCCGAGTTAGCTGCCGCATCGGTCGCCCAATAAGTGCGACCAGATGCCACCGCGCGAATAGCTTCGATTGTCAGGGAAATATCTCTACCTTTAGCACAATAGCCATTCGCGCCCGTAGCCTGTACTTGGGCCAACAGCTCCGGTGTCAGCGGCCCGCCTAGCAGCAACAGGGGCAGGTTGGGGTACAAACTTTTGAGTTCGCGACAAAATGCCAGCGCCTCTGTTGGACCCGATCGCAAATTTAAAGCCTCAACAGCCAAAATTACCAAATCTGCGGGTTTCTTGGCTGCGACCGATTCGAGCGAGCGAGCTTCTAGAACTCGCAAAGCTTCGGTTCCCCTTGAAACCTCTGCGACAACTTGCAAGTCGGGATACTGCTCGCAAGCGACTCGCAGCCCCAGCCGGAAAATGGGGTCGCCATCGATCGTCAGCAGTTGGAAATTACTCACTTGATTTTAGATTGGAGATTTTAGAGCTCGATCGCGCGAAAACCCAATTACTCGGGGAGCAAATTACCATCAGGAGGCCCAGCCGATTCAGGAATCGAGGGCGGCGCTGGTTCCGGAGCCGGAGCCGGAGGAGGAGCTGGTTCCGGTTCCGGAGCCGGGGCCTCTTGTCTCGCGGGCGGATAGTAAGGTTCCGGCTCTGGAGCGGGCGGATAGTAAGGTTCCGGTTCCGGCTCCCGGGCGGGCGGATAGTAAGGTTCCGGCTCTGGAGCGGGCGGATAGTAAGGTTCCGGCTCTGGAGCCGGGGCCTCTTGTCTCGCGGGCGGATAGTAAGGCTCGGGAGCCGGCGCATACTCCTCCTGTTGCGGAGCTGGCGCGTACTCCTGTTGCGGAGCTGGCGCATACTCCTGTTGCGGAGCTGGCGCATACTCCTGTTCCGGAGCTGGCGCGTACTCGCGAGCGGGTTCCGGTGGCGGTGCAGTATTGGCTCTAAGTTCGGCACTCCAGCGCCCGATCGCACCTGCCGCCTCTGAATACAGCGCCCTACCGTAACCGATTTGGGAAGCCGTATCGATCGCCGCTCCTAGACTGCCTTGAGACGCCAATTCCAAAGCTCGATCCAGAATCGGTCTGTCTTGAGCAACTTGCAGTTCGCTCACCCACTGATAGACATTATCCTGAGCTTTCGCGTACAAAGTCCTACCGCTCTTAATTGCCGAAGCTTTTTCAATAGCAGCACTAAGTTTTCCTTGCTTCGCCAGGGCTATAGCTTCATCCAACAAAGGCTGATCTTGAATAACTTCTATGCGTTTCGTCCACTGAGCCAAGAGAGTTTGCGCCTCTATCCTGCGGGGGCGGTTTAGAGCGATCAGGAGTAGCTGAGCCATGCCGCCCTTGAGTCCTTCAACCGTTTGCGGTTCTGCCAACTGCTTCGCCAGAGTCAGAAAAGATTGGTCTTCGATCCGCTGAATTTCCCGACGCCAAGCAGCCACCAAAGTTTGAGCGTGAACCCGCCGCGGCTGCTTAAGTCCGATGGTTTGCGCTTGCTCGATCGCGAGTGCAAACGTCCCTATCTGACCGACACTAGCGATCGTGCTCGCCACTTGCAGACGCAGCAAATCTTGAAACTGCACCTGCAAATTTTCAATTTGAACTTGAGCTTGCTTGTACAGAGGGCGACCCGGAGCAATTTGGCTAGCAGCCCCCTGCCCTTCCAGCAAGCTAAAAATGTGTTGCGGCAGCGGAGTTGATATCGACTGGTTCCACGTCACTGCCTGAGCCCTACCCAACTGCATCAAATCTTGAGCTTCCGCAAACAGCGGCGAATCCTGCGGCACCACAGAAGCAGCCTCGATCGCCCCCGGCAGGTCTTTCGCCCCCAACCGCTTAGTAGCCATTGCCAGCAAAGTCCGGCTCCAGCCCTCAATTTCCTTCTCAGCTTTAGCGCGGGCAAAAAGCTGCGGGTCTATTTTACGAGCCAAGACGATCGCCTCAGCGAATTTTTGCGGAGTTCCCTCCGTCGCCAAATCTCTAGCCTCTTGCAAGCGCTGCCAGCCGTTTCTTTCCAAAGAAATCTGCTGGATCAGCTCGTTGTACCGTTTCTGACTCCAGAAAACATTTTCCAGCTTGAACAGAGCTTGAGCATAATCCCAAGCCTTCCTTAAATCCTCACTTTTCAAAGCTGCTAGGGCTGTATCGTAGAGTTTTTGGCCCTCCTGCCAATTTTTTTCCCAAGCAGTAACAGCCTCCTGTACCTCGGGGTAAGACGGACTGGTTTTCGGAATTTTCGCCACAATCTCCAGAGCACCCTTCAAATCGCCCCTCTCAATTTTTGCCCTGGCAAACCCCAGAATGGCTTTCGACCATTCTCCTATCAAATGTTGACCTTGCGAGTATAGCGGATGTTCTTTCGGCCAAGCCTGCACCAATGCCATTGCCGATTCTAGCTGTTCTAGCTTGCCCGACTTAGCAGCTTGTTGAGCGCAGTAAAGTCGCTCTCCGTCCGCCGCCAGCGGCGACAGTTGCTGGCAATTCGGCGGTGGCGGCATCGTCAGCAACCACAGAAATGCAGCGGCACCGGTTACTCCAAATCCCACCAGGAGACTCAGCCAGATAAGCTGCCACTGCCAAAAAGTTCTTTTTCCCTCGGTCGGCAGCGCCGTTACTGAGGAACTCGCATCGCCTGTCGCCTCTGCACTGAACTGTGCCGTCGGTTTAGGGGATGGGTTGTATTGCGGTGGTGTGTGGAATTGGTCAGATTGTCGTCTCGCCATTACTTCAGCCTGTCCTGTAATGCGCACTAGAATGTGACACTCCCACATCAAATCTATAGATTGTGATGTCGGCTTCTGACTCCTGTTAAGGAGATCGAGAACTTCCTTCAAGGTACTGGCAATCTTTCCCTCTACGGCGTTTTATAGTGAGGTTCGTGTCTGGCCCCACTGGTTGCTTCCGAGTATTTTAGGCTCTCGAAGCACGTAAATCATACCAGTTATCAAACAGTTATTGACAGATCCCGGGGCCGTTTAGCAGAAAAAACAGTATAAAGCCCCGTCAGTCCATCAATTTTAGATTTTAGATTTTAGATTTTAGATTTTAAAATTGACTCTGCAGATGAATTGTGGGAGGGATTCAACTAACCTCTCATATTAAATCCGGGTCACAAATTCCACTATCGGACTCAGCGGTTGAAACCGCAACTACACAAACTTTGCTCCGCTCCAAGCCGATTAAAAAATAAAGGGCGTATAAAGCCGGATTTGGTCTACACTTTTACCTGTAGGGGGTAGGATTGATTTTTTGGGTTTAGTCGTAAATTTTATTCCCGATCGCCAAACTTGCCGATCGAGTTTCATTTTTCTGTTTTCCTTTTTTTCTACTGTTTTTTATACTGTGCCGAATTCCGGCGGGCGACGCAAAAAAACAGATCGAGCGCAGCTAAATACTTGAATCATTTTATACGACCGACCGGCCGCTCACAAAGATCTGTTTTGCTTCCAACAGCGGCGGCTTTATCGGTTACGAAGCCTTTGGCGTATCGCTGACACTCGATGCTTGCGTAGCGGACTCGGCCGAGCGATATCCGTAGAAATCTATCCGGTAGTCTACAATTCTGACACCAGTTTGCTGTTGGATTTGCTCGATCAAGTCGATCGGCAATTCCACATGAACGTCCAGAATCTGAGCCGTATCAAGACAATTGACGTGAGAGTGAGAGTCGCTGACATTGCCGTACAAGCGTCCCTCTGAGCGTTCTATGCACTCAATAATCCCTTCTCTCGACAAAGCTTCTAGATTTTGATAGACAGAAGTATGACCTATCGAATGCGCTTGTTTGTTGAGGCGATCGTAAATTTCGCGAGCTGAGAGGTGTTCTTTTGCCTCCCACAAAAGTTCTAGAATAAATCGACGCTGGCGGCTCAAGCGCATTCCCATCGCCTGACAGCGGTTTAAAGCATCTTCTAATGAACGTATTGGTTTCACAGCTACCGCCTTATAAAGCCTGCTCGATTTTTAATTCTGGTACAATATTGCACGCCTACATATCCACTAATTCTAACGCAGGGTTGCCCAACAGTAGAAGGTAGAGGGAAAAAATCTCGAATGAGTGAATTTTCTCGAGTTGCTGCTCAACGAGCGGCTGCCAGCACCCACAAGAAAATTATCCGCCTCACAAATATTGCTTTGACTCTATCTTCTACTGCAACACCTCCTAGTTCGAGGATTTGATGGCGTTAACCAGTAATTTGGCGATTTCCGAGAGTTGCTTTTTGTTGAAAGTTTTGAGCAAAAGCTTGACTACCGCCTTCGGTTCGGCTGGAAGTGCTACTTGCTTCGACGCTGCGGCTGGGGCTGCTGCGGCGCTTGTCTCTGCTGGTTTTGGGCTTGCTGCCAAAAGTAGCAAATTTTTACTCGGAACGATCGTCTTGACTTTCCCCCCTTGTACTAAATCGCCAGCTTCCTTGAGTTCTTTGATAATCAGCGGAGCTAAGACTTTATAAGAGTTTTTGGGATTAACGATCGCTGCTCTAGCGGTTTTTACTAAATTTTGCCAAGTCTCAATTTTACCTCCCAACTTATAGAGGCGAACGCACACAGCCGTCAACTCAGAGCGACTAGCAGCCGATTCTTTCTGCTTGAACACCTGCAACATTTCTTTGAGTAAAGTCATCACTTCAACAGCAAAATTCGCCGGCACAGCGCCCGCTGTTGGAGCGGCGGGCGTACCAGACCCAGCAGCCTGCACTTTGCCCGACCCCAATTTATTGAGGTGAGTTTCCAGTTGAGCAAAAACAGGCATCACCTGCTGCACGAGTTTTTCTCCCTCCTCATTCCTCAAGCCGAAAGGCCCCTCCAGTCGCCCCAGCAAGTCCTTAAGCGTATCAACTCCCTTTAAAAATAGGGATTCTGCCGTTTGGTCAACCTGCTTGACGGGCCCGTCCTTGAGCACCTTAAAACAATCTTCCAAGCGGTGAGCGGTTGTTTTAATACTATCTAAGCCGAGCATAGCCGCCCCTCCTTTCACGGAATGGGCGGCTCGAAACATCTCTTGGACGCTTTCGGGGTCTTTCATCGTGGACTTTAAATCCACTAAACCATTTTCTAGAGTATCGAGGTGCTCCTTAGCCTCCTCTATAAACAAACGCATAATTCGGTCTTGCTGATCTGACACGACAGTCCTCCTAACAATCTCAGCACCCTCCAGAAAGCACCCTCTTCGCGGGAGAAAACGCGACTCCTGGCTAAAGTCGGAAGCTCCCATGCAAAACATTCTAGCCTGCCTCAGCTAGCAGACTCAAAATACTGGTGTCGGGGCAATCTTAGCCCTAAAACTGGTGCCGTGGAGATTGAGCCTAGAGTTCTGAGGGAGTATCTGGAGCGACTTCAATACCCATTCCTTGTTTCATCATCTGCTGAGCTGTAATCAAGTCGCTTAACTCCTTGACTTCGACGCCTATGTCTTGGCAAGCCTTTTTCAGTTCCCGCTCGAAGGTGTTGAGGTCGCCTCCGTAGCCGCAAAGGTTCGCGGCTGTGGCGATTCCTTGTTGGGCGTTAGCTTTGGCGCAGTCGATCAATTCAATGCCTTTGAGGGGTTGGGAGGATGCCATAATTTCAAGCCACAATTTATCTTTTCTCCCACTGTAGCTAGAAGGTTGAGGTCGATCGATCTATCGAAAGGCATGAAAAATCCTATCTGTACTGCGTGTTACCAATTCATACTTCTTTTTTGGGATTGCCTGCCAAGATAGCAGTAGTTGAGATTTTCTAACCCCCATATTCCCTGCAGAAACCAGGTTTTTGCGTAAGTCCTCATATTTATTGACAACACGAAGTCATAACGAGTATGATTTAACAAGAAGCAAAACAGACAGCCGCCATGAGGATCGAAGAAATACCCCTCAACCAGATTCGCCGCCCCCTGCCGCGAGTCAACGACCAAACCAAAGTAGCCACCCTCATGGAATCCATCCGCGAGGTAGGTTTAAACGAACCCATCGATGTGCTAGAAGTAGATGGTCAGTATTACGGATTTTCCGGCTGCCACCGATACGAAGCTTGCCAGCGTCTCGGTTTAGAAACTATCCGCTGTAAAGTACGCCGAGCTACCCGTGCCGTGTTGCAGATGCACCTAGCCTGAGCCTCTCAACAGAAATTCACAACAGTCAAATATTCTCTCGCCCAAACCTTTCTAAGAAGTTCGATCGACAATCACTAATAACAAGCTAAAAACCTATGACTACCAACAATCACAAACAACATCTTTACCCCACCCGCATCGATATGTCAGCCGCCACCCGCTCTCAAGTAGTCGGGCTGCTAAACGCCACGCTGGCAACGACTCTGGACTTAAAAACTCAAGTCAAGCAAGCTCACTGGAACGTTAAAGGCATGGACTTCTACCAGTTGCACTTGCTATTTGACGAAATGGCCACAGAACTCGAAGAATACATCGATTTGGTTGCCGAACGGGTAACTGCTTTGGGCGGTTTGGCTGTAGGAACAGCCCGCACAGCCGCCGCAGATTCGATCCTGCCAGAGTTTCCTTTCGACATTTTAGATGGGAAAGAATATGTGACGGCTTTGGCCGATCGCTACGCACCCTACGCCCAACACCTGCGAGTCGCGATCGACAAAACAGACGAACTCGGCGATGCCGATACAGCGGATCTGTATACCGAAATTTCGCGGGCAATTGACAAGCGTTTGTGGTTCCTAGAAGCGCATTTGCAAGGTTCTGCGACAACTGCAACAGCCGCCGCCCGGGAAAAAGTAGCCGTCAAATAGCAAGCTTTCAATAATTGAACTTGCATCGGAATAAATTGCGAAAGTCTTGTGGGGCGGGCTGTTGGGTCCGCCCCAAAAATGTATTTCGTTAATGCTCCTGACAGCTTAGGATCGAGAATATGTCCATTTATTAATTTGGATGAGTTTTTCGTGACTGCCAATATTCCCGATTATTCTCCTCAACTGCAACGCCTGATGCAACAGGCGGGGCTTTCGAGCGATCGAGAACTCAGCCAAAAAGCAGGAGTTCCCGAAATTCAGGTCATCCGCCTGCGTCGCGGCTTAGCTTTGCAAACCCGAGCCAACATCCTGCTCAAAATCAGTCAAGCTTTGGAAATTTCCTTAAATGAACTGCTCGCAACCTTGGCGCCAGACTATGTAGAGTTAGAACAGGCACCACCGACAGCCCTAGAACAAGAATATCAGCGCCTGCAAGCTGCGATCGAACAGCAGCGAGAATCTTTGCTGCAGGAATTCCAGCTCTCGTGCGTGCAAATTTTAGAATCTTGGATGTTGCAGTGGCCGACTGCTGCGAGCAAAGCTCAGGAAAATCACAACTTGCGGGCTCAGAAACTACTGCCCTTGCTGCGGCCCGTCGAGCAGTTATTGGAGCATTGGGGAGTGGAGTCGATCGCCCCAGTTGGAGCCGAGATTCCCTACAACCCCCAACAGCACCAGCTCATGGAAGGAACAGCCGAGCCCGGAGAACCCGTCAAAGTCCGCTACACAGGCTACAGACAAGGCGACAAACTGCTCTACCGCGCCAAAGTTAGCCGAGTTTGATTAATACCAGAAGGCATTCGGCAGAACCAAGATTGTCCCTATCTCAAAATTTACTCCCCGCGAAGCGCTGCGACTCCGATCGGCGTTACGATCCGCGAAGATGACCATCTTTTGCGCTCAACACTATTCTCCCGCTCTCAGGCTCTGGCGCTTTTCCCCTCTCTTATTTGGATCGGAGTCCATCTCGCAGCTATACTAGCCTAGTCTGGCTAGAAATTCTGACATTCCCACCGCAAAATATGAGTCCTGTAGTTAAAATTATTCAGCCCTCTGGCATTTTAGACGGCACCAAGGCAAGTCAATTCCGCCAAGAGATTAGCGACCTAGTGGAAGCGGGAGCCGATGTGGTATTGATAGACTTCACTGATGTGACATTTATGGATAGTTCTGGTTTAGGCGCTTTAGTCTTGGCGCTCAAAACAGTCCGGGCCGCTGGGAGTCAATTAGTTGTCTGTTCTATCAACGAGCAAATCCGCATCTTATTTGAACTCACCAGCATGGATCGAGTTTTCGAGATATTTCCGACCCGCGATGCTTTTAATAGCAAAATTCCTTCAACTAACTAAATCTTTGGGCTGCTGCCTTCTTGCTATTTGGTCGCAGATGCAATGCAAGAAGTCAGCTAGCCAAAGTTTACCTTGAGTAAAGACCAATCATCATCAAAAACTGCTTTAGCGTTCAACTTTTGAATGTAGTTCAAAACCAGCTCTAACTGGTCGGCACTTGCACCGTTGTAAGCTGCTAACAAATCTACGAAAGGGTCAAGCCCCCAGATATTGCCGTCAGGTTGGTGGATCTCGTATACCCCGTCGCTAAAGATGTAGAGAGTGCTCAAATCCTCGACATCGCAGCAATTATCGACATAGGGGGCGTCGGGGAACATCCCGACAGGCATTCCGGGGGTTTTTAATCGCTGGATTTTAGCAGTGCTCGCAGGCGACTGGGAAATCAACACGGCCGGTGGATGGCCGGCGCTGGCATAAACTAGCTGGCGAGAAATGCGGTTGTAAACGCCATACCAGATGGTGAAATACTTGTCATTTTGGTAGCTCATCTGGAAGGTGGTGTTCAGGGCGCGCAAAACGTCGCTGGGTTTGTAGTAGTCTATGTTGGGGAGCGCGCGCGATCGCAGCAAATTCAGCACTGCCACAGAAGGCAGCGCCGCCCGCAAACCGTGACCGGCTACGTCGAGCAAGTAAATCGCCAAATAATCGGCATCTAGCCAGTTGTAGTCGAAGCAATCTCCCCCCAACTGCCGGGAGGGAATGAATTTTGCCTCAATGCTGATAGGTTCCGTCATCGGATCTGGCAGCAGCGATTGCACGTACTCGGCCGCCTCGGCTAACTCTGCTTCCAGACTTTGCTTGGCTATTTTCAAATCTCGGCTGAGTTGGTGCAGCCTCAATCCCGCGCGTACTCTGGCCTGTAATTCGTTGAGTTCGATCGGCTTGGAGATAAAATCGTCGGCACCTGCATCGAGCCCTTTGACTCGATCGGCGATCGAACCCAAAGAAGTCAACAAAAAGAATTGTGTAGTTGACAGATCCGGATCTGCCTTAACTCGACGGCAGACATCGATGCCGGTCAAGCGCGGCATGATCCAATCGCAAATTATCAGGGCCGGACGCAATTTTTGCGCCTGGGCTACACCGTCTTCGCCATTGCTTGCTACTGTTACTTCGTAACCCTGTTTTTTCAGGGTTCTTCTCAGCAGTTCTTGAACAGCCGTATCATCGTCAATAACCAGAATTTGAAACATGGGCACTTAGGTACTACAAGTTTTTCAAGGTCTGGGGGTCATTTAAAATATATCCTGTCAGCGCCCTTGTCTGAGATTGAGTATAGTTTATTGGCATCGCTTTCGAGGTAATTGCTTTTGACAGCGGGTCGTTGAGTTCAATTTACGTTAAAATTTGATAGAAATTTGGCGCGATCGAACTTCACTCAGTTTATACTCAGAATATAAATTTTTATAGACTTTTATTTGCCACAGGCGCTGGTTGACAGGAAAGTGCTATTTATGGTATAGTGACTAACCGATTAGTGGATTAGAGAGCGCTCGACGGCCCACCAAAGCTAGTATCCTCAAACTACCATTCAATTTTGCCGCCGTTATACTTTGTCTCGTTGTATTTTATCTGGTTGTATTTTGTCTCGGTGTATTTTGCCCACCGGCCGATGAAGAACTTCTGTGGTGAGCGTGATTGAATTAAAGGGTTCCGAAAAGTTGCCGATGCTAAAAAAAGCGGATCTTCAAGTCAATACAGGTCTGAATGGATTAAGCTGGGTTTTGTCGTGGTTTGCACAATTGTACGACTCGCGAATTCCTACAAGTGTGTGGATAAGGTGTCAGTTGGCTTTGGCTGAGGGCTTTACGAATGCGGTGCGTCACGCCCACAAGGGCAAACCACCGGATTTGCGTGTTGACATTCAGGTGGCGGTGTTCGCTGAATCTTTAGAGATTAAAATTTGGGACTCGGGCGATCCGTTTGATTTAGAGCAAAAAATCAAAGATATTTCGGAAAAAGTCGATATTAACTCTCCCGGCGGGCGGGGTCTAAAATTGATTAAAGACATCGCAGACAGTATTAGTTATGTGAGAACGGCTGATGGACGGAACTGTTTGTCGATGGTCAAAAATTATACTCCTGTCTCAAGGCCGAACAATGAAGATGATATTTTGGAAGTGGTAGAGGAAATTTCTGATTAAGGGGTTCATCGGGTTTTAAACGCGGGACAGAGGATTAAGCCACAGCAGAATTGTCCGTTTTAATTCATTTAATTCTCGATACACTTCTTGTTTGACCCATTGCCCGATCGCGTCGAAGGGTGTAAAAATTTGACCCACAGGCCAGCTAACATCTTGCCCCAATGGCGTTTGATGGTTGCCAGTCAGAGTCTGAACTGTAATCATGTCGGGAAATCGTGCTTTTAGCAGTTTGGTCAACAGCAGGGTTTGGTCGATGTTGTCGCCGTTAAATTTGACTAAAAGATTGCGCCGGATTTGATAGCTATCTTGGACGAGGCGATTAGTCTCTTGCGGGGAAGGGGTAAACTCGACGTTAAAGACGGGGGAAATTTGCTCGACGATCGGGATTGCTTCGGATGCCGCATAATTGTTGAAAGAAATCAGAATATTGCCTGCCCTTTCTACGTCAAATACAGAACCGATGAGGAGGTGGAGTTTGCATCCCATGCTGTGTCCCATGCCGTAAACGGGGAGATAGGAAGATTTGAGCAATTTAGTGCCGCGCAGGCGATCGAGGGCATTTTCAAATTTGTTAAGGACATCGCGGGCGATCGCAATATGATCCAAAGTATTGACAAACGGCGTTGCGACTACAAGATATCCTTGGTTCCCCAAAGCTTCTAACAGCCAGCGATAGGTGAGTTGCGGTGCTGTCGCCACAAATGCACCGCCGAGAAAATGTACGATCGCGATCGGTCTTGAAGGAATTAATACCCAGTTGCCCGAAATTTCTTGCCAGTCCATAAATTCAATCTAATTCCAAATAAAAAGGCGAGCGGCCTCTGAAGGTAGAAAGCAGAATTTTTGCTAAATTTTTCCTTTTATTTTCTGCTTCAAAAAGGGGTTTGCTACCCATTTTTTCATTCAAAAAACTTGGCTCTTTACTTATATTATGATATTTAGTGTAACTGTTTTCGCAGCAAATAGCACGGTGCGGGAACGCTGCTATTTTCGCCCTGTATAGGGTTGAAGCTGGCGGTCGAATAAATCAAGGCTGACATACGATCGCCGCTTTCAAAGATTTGTATATCGTGTCCCATCGCACGGCTGCAAGCCGCTGTAGCTGGTATTGCGGGTAATTGATCCGACAGGATATTAACAGTCAAATACGGCTCAAAACCCCAATATCGCGTCTTAACCAGTCTCTGGGCGATCGGCTTCGATTCGGCTTTATTGGCAGTACCTAATTTCTTGACTAAACCCGCATATAGCAGTTCTCAATAAAGTGAGGTATGCCCTATGCCCTATGCCCTATGCCCTATATCAAGCGTGCACCTCATGTTACTGAGAAAGGCTATACAACTATAACATCCTTTAGGACAGCCCCCCGATTTCAGACGATCGCTGGGGGTTTAATTCTGGCGAATAACCAATACCTTCTGCCGTTTGATGACTCAACTTTTCGTGAGTCTTCATCCATTTCCACTTGTTGACAGTAGCTTGCGGATTGAGCACGGTGGTAGCGACACCGTAAACAATAGTAGGCAAAACCTCCCGATTTAACCAACTTTGTCCCAGCTTTCTCATGTAGTGCAGTGCCAAAACTTCTCGCAATTTGTTAAGCCTTTGCAAAAGCGGCAAATTCTTAAAACATAACTGTTCGTACTCGTGGAGTGATAACTCTTTTTCTCCCCGCAAGCGCCGCAGTTGGTTTTCCTTGACGCAATCAGAAGCTATGCGCTTTTTCAGCCAGTGCTTATCTGTGAGAGATTTCCCTCTAATTCTATAATTTCCCAAAGGTTCTGTCGCCGCTAGCAAGCCGTACTTTTGAGCAAGTTTGGTAAATAACTCTGTATCTTCTCCTACCTCCCAATCTTCTGCAAACCCGCCTTCTTTGACAAGAATGGAGCGATCGACTACAACAGAAGACGGGAAAACCCAAGGACTTTCGCCTGTCTCCTTAATCGCCTGCATTTCTGCTTTAGTTGTAGGATAGGTGGGAATATAACTCAACTTCTTTCCGTGCTTGTCTAAATATCGCAAAGCGTGAGCCACAGCTTTGACTTCGGGATTGTCTGCGAGCATCTTCAAACAAACTTCTAACTTATTGGGTTCCCAGGTATCGTCGCTATCGATAAACGCTACATACTCGCCTGTGGCGCGATATATCATTAAATTTCTCGACTTAGAAACCCCGTAATTTTGGGAATTCCTGAAGTATTTAATTCTCGAATCTTGCTCGACCAGCTTAGCAGCAACTTTGTCAGTAGCATCAGTAGAATAGTCATCAACAATTAAAATTTCTAGATTCTTGTGGGTGCCCTTGAGTACGGAGGCAACTGTCTCGGCCAGAGTGTCGGCAGCATTGAATGCAGGAATGATTACACTAACTTTTTGGCTGTTCATAACTTGCATGAGGTGTGGTTTGGTAGTTGTTCGCCGAAGTAGAGTCTGGAAGCAGACACTCTGACTCCTTTACGTGTAACTACCAGTATTCCCGAAACTTGCCTATATACTGCCAATATAACAGGCTTACCAACCTGAGTGTGATCTACCATAAGGGGGGGAAAGGCGTTAAAAGACGGAGTGCAGACTATTTGGGCGGCAATTTTTCTGACACAGGCCTCGGCTGCGAGGCATTTAGGGTTTTATCGGGGGATTGGAATTTTCCTAAAGTCGATCGCATATTTTTGGTTTAATATAACTTACCCAGAAAAACCCGGCCTCACCCAAAAATATTGGTTTGAGAACTATATATCTACTAAAAAACCGGGTCTCTAACTCAGATCGATTCCAGTTAATCGCCGATCGTAAAATTTTTTCTCCGGCGCCAGGGGCGTGCGAGTGAGGTCAAAGTGGGAGCATCTCAATGAAAGCAGCCCAGCCCCAAATTGGAGTTAGGAGCCAGGAGCCAGGAGTCAGGGGGAAAGAGTCAGAAGGAAGGAGTCAGAAGAAGTGTTTTTACACATATGAGATGCTCCCGTCAAAGTCCTCACTACAAACCTGTTTTATTGATTAACTCACCAGTCGAACAACTGCCCAAAAACTGCTCTGCTAAGTCTGCTAAGTGTTGCATTACCATAGCAATCACCTAAAAGTTTGAGTTAATTATTTTTGAGGTTTCATTTACTGGCGATGTTTAATCAGGCTGGAAAAAAAGATAATTTGATAATTCCGAAGCTTTATGAATATTGGTTTCTCTAATTTGCCTCTTTAGCATTTCATACAGTAAATCATCAACGCCATTTTTCGGCGCTTATCAGCTTTTTTGAAATCAGTATATTCTCAAAAAAAATGCTTTTTTCAACTTGTTTAATTATTAAATTGCCATAAGATGTCCCTCTTTTCTCTCTTCCTCTTGTACCGCGAGAGGTTCCCAGGGTCAAATCGTTTCCCCATCTGCCATAACAGGTAATTTATTTGCGGTTGAACTCAGTACCGCATTTAGGTTTTAGGGAAGATGCTCCTAAAAGTATACTATAAAAAATCCTCGCCTCACCCGTAAAAAATGTTGCCAAAGTTCTTGAGCAAAGTGCAAATTTATACTGGTTGCCTAACAGTCTTGGTGTTGGGCGGCTGCCAGCAGCAGCTACAGACAACCTTGCAGCAACAGCGCAGCAAACAGGGAATGGCAGTTTCAGCTCACCCTCTGGCGAGCGCTGCGGGGCTGGCCCTGCTACAACAGGGAGGAAATGCAGTGGATGCGGCGGCTGCTACGGCTTTGGCGATTTCGGTGGTGGAGCCTTTTTCGGCGGGTATCGGCGGCGGGGGTTTTTTGCTCCTGCGGCGGGCGGAAACGGGGGCTGTGCAGGCGCTGGATTTCCGGGAACGAGCTGCGAAACGTGCGGCGCGGGATATGTACCTCGACAAGCAAGGCAAGGTGCGCCAAAGGGCCAGTCTGGACGGGCATTTGGCGGCGGGTATTCCGGGCACTGTGGCTGGACTTTATACGGTGCACCGCGAGTATGGTAAGTTGCCTTGGGCCCAGGTGGTGGCGCCGGCGATCGCCCTGGCTGAAAAAGGCTTTCCGGTAAGTTCGCGGTTTACCACGGCTACCGGGCGACGACAGGATGTGCTCAACAAAAACCGGGCGGCGCGGGAGGTTTTTACTCGCGGTGGCATTTTATACCAGCCGGGTGAGCTTTTGGTGCAGCGGGATTTGGCGCGGACTTTGCGGCAGATTGCACAAAATCCGCAAAGTTTTTATACCGGGGACATTGCGCGGGCGATCGCCGCCGACATGGCTAAAAACGGCGGCATTATCACTCTGGAAGATTTGAAAAACTATACGCCGATTTGGCGGAATCCCGTTTGCGGGAACTTTCGCACTTACGAAATTTGCGCCATGTCGCCTCCTTCTTCCGGGGGCGTTCATTTGTTGCAAATCTTAAATATTCTGGGAGAGACGGATCTCAAGAGGTTGGGGAGGCCAAGTCCAGATACGCTACATTTACTGGCGGAGAGCATGAGGATTGCTTATGCTGACCGGGCACAGTATTTGGGCGACCCGGATTTTGTGAGGGTACCGGTCAAAGCTCTGACTAGCAGCAATTATGGCAAATTGAGACGATCGCAAATCCAAATGTCAAAAGCCAGACCCTCCAGCGAGGTAAAGGCTGTTGACGCTGAAACTTTGAACCGTCTCCTGTGGGAGTCTCCCGAAACTACCCACCTGACGGTAGTTGACAAAGAGCGTAATGTAGTAAGCTTAACGTTTACGGTGAATGGCGGTTTTGGGGCTGGAGTCGTGGCCGCGGGTACGGGAATTTTGCTCAACAACGAGATGGATGATTTTGCAGCGGCGCCGGGAGTGCCGAATTTGTTTGGTTTGGTGGGCGGGGAGGCAAATTCGATCGCCCCGGGGAAAACTCCTTTATCCAGCATGACGCCGGTCATCGTGACAGAAAATGGCAAATTTCGCCTCGCAGCGGGAGCTCCCGGAGGCAGCACGATTATTACTACGGTGTTGCAAATAGTGCTGAACGTGTTGGTTTACGACATGAATGTCAGCGATGCTGTGTCTGCACCTCGGATACACCACCAGTGGCAGCCCGATCGCCTGATGGTGGAACGGGGAGGTTTTGAGGCTGCGACGCTTTCGGAGTTGCGGCGGCGGGGACACCAGATTGTCGAAGGTGACGGCTGGGGCAATGCCAATGCGATCGTCCTGACTACGGATGGTTGGTTGGAGGGGGCTGCCGACCGGCGCGGCGAAGGAGAAGCAAGGGGGTTTTAGTCAACAGTCAGTCGATTAGAGATTTTAGATTTCAGACGGGGGCGAGACTTCGGCGACTCAACGATTTTAGATTTACTCCAGAGATGAATCTGCGAGGTTGAACTAGGGTCAAAAATTTTGATATCTCTACGACAGGATTGGGGGGCTGATATCCGTTTTTTGGGCGAGGTCATGAGTCATTAGTCATTAGTCATTAGTCATTTTGAATATAGCAAACGGTATTAAAACCTGGTTTCTTTTGTCTCCAGTGCGTAAGTCATGAAATTATTAGTCTGTGTACGTGTATTTTTGCCTCCCTATTTTTTCGCTGAGGTTTATAGGCGGACAAACTGCCAATAACTACCCAACAAAATAACCACCAAAAGCGTAAATTCACTTATATGTAAAGTTATTGTAAAGATGCTAGACATTAATAGTTATATAATGTAAAAATGAAGTTGTGCAGAGAATCAGGTTTGTATCTTCCAGGAAAAATTTATGATAATTAGTCACAAAATTGCTGCCTTAACAGCTACATTAACTACTGCTCTGAGTTTGTTGGCAGCGCCAGCAATGGCATTTTCGGTAGGGGCAACTAATAACACTGAGACTTTAAAAAATAATTTATTGGGGGCTAATGCAGTCGGGTTGAGTAATTTTTCTGTTTCAATTACGGGTAATTCGGCTGCTTTTGGTACTTTCACTAAGGACCCCTTCGGTTTGACATCAGGTGTTGTTCTGAGCACTGGTAGAGTCGCCGATCTACCGGGTCAGAATCGGAAAGATAACTTCACGACAAAGGACAGCGATTTAAGCACGGACTTTGGTGCTAAGGGTGAACAGGGGGATCTGACTCAGTTAAACCTCAGCTTTTTTGCTAATAGCACGGTTGAAAAGTTGTTCTTTCAATATGTATTTGCTTCTGAGGAGTTTCCTGAGTTCGGCGGTTCTAAATATAATGACGATTTTGAACTGCTGCTGAACGGCATTAATTTGGCAAAATTGAGCGACGGAAAAACAGTTACGATTAATAATCTTGTTCCCGATCCAAATAATCGCTCTAAAGATCATCGCGACTATATTGACAGCCCAAGTTTGACAGGTATTGCTGCTAACATCGTTAAGCTCGACGGTTTTACTAAAGTTTTAGGTTTTGAGGGTTTGCTCAAGCAAAATCAGACGAATGTTCTCAGTATCCGCATTAAAGATGTGGGCGATGGCAAGTTAGATTCTGCTGTATTTATTAAAGGCGGTTCTGTGGGGACGGTTCAACCTGAGCCGGTGCCCGAACCGATGACTGTGGGGGGTTTGATGGCGGGAGGCGCTATGCTGGCTGCTGG
The DNA here is from genome assembly GCF_036701945.1 of Microcoleus sp. MON1_C1. Classification (NCBI taxonomy): domain Bacteria; kingdom Bacillati; phylum Cyanobacteriota; class Cyanophyceae; order Oscillatoriales; family Microcoleaceae; genus Microcoleus; species Microcoleus sp. MON1_C1. Next base: position 34,192 of record NZ_JAUBRO010000057.1, read on the forward strand.
ACGAAAGTTACGCAATCGCCGTGGCTGAAGTAATTAATAACGGAAGGAAGAAGGAAGAAGGAAGAAGGAAGAAGGAAGAAGTAAGAAGGAAGAAGGAAGAAGGAAGAAGGAAAAAACAGAACAGGAACCATTTTGGCGGTTGCTGTAATATGAATCTCGATTAGCCGTGTTGGAGACAGAAACGGGGTTTGATGAACGAAAAGACCTCTTGCAGTTCTTGAACCGGGTAAAAAACTCGGTTTGTGCGATCGCGATCGCGTAATCTCATGTCAAGTAATTTAACCATTATGGGTACGCAGCGAGGAATGCAAGTCCTCATACAATTCTGACGACGAACGCCCTCACTACGAACCAATTTTATTGCGGTTGTTCTAGCGGACAGAATATAAGTTTTGATCCAAAATTCGCGAAGGGCGGATTTTTTTGTATTTGGAGTTGCAGCAAATATTGCGGGTAAAACCCGCGTCTACAACGACTGACTAAAAACTAAATAATTTAGCTATGAACAGTACCGTCGGGTAAGATTGTACCTGTTAATGTAGTCCGGGTAAGTTTGACCATAACTCGATCGCCGTAACCGATTTTCGCTCCTGTTAAGTCAGCACCGCTCAAGTCAGCACCGCTCAAATCGGCTCCGATTAAGTTGCTTTCTCTCAAGTTGGCATTGATCAAACAAGCTCCTAACAAATTGGCCCTGAACAAGTTTGCTTGGTGCAAATTCGCGCCTGTGAGATTGACGTTGTGTAGAAAAGCATCACTTAAGTCGGCTTCACTCAGGTTTGCATTGCTCAAGTTTCTTCCTGAAAAATCCTTTTCTTTTAAGGAAGCTCCTTTGAAGTTGGAACCGCTCAAATCGGGAGCTTGCGGCCCAGCTTGGCGGTAAGACGGAGATGACTGAGATGGCGGCGGCTGCGATTGGTAGCGGGACGCCTCTGAATAGGGCCCTGCAGGGTTTCCCCCATAGTTTCCCGCATAATTTCCAGCATATTTTCCTGAAGAGGGTTCAGAAGAGTAGCGGGGTTCTTTTGGGTTGGCCGATGGTGGCTGGGTGTTTTGGTGCTGGGTGTTGGGATACTGACTATTTCTGTACTGATTGTTTTGGTACTGAGTGTTTTGGTACTGAGTGTTTTGGTACTGAGTATTGGGTTGCTGAGTGTTTTGGTACTGAGTATTGGGTTGCTGAGTATTGGGTTGCTGAGTATTGGGTTGCTGGGTATTTTGTTGCTGGGTATTTTGTTGCTGGGTATTTTGTTGCTGGGTGTTTCTGTACTGAGTATTTTGTTGCTGGGTATTTTGTTGCTGAGTATTTCTGTACTGGGTATTTTGTTGCTGGGTAGTTTGTTGCTGAGTGTTTCTGTACTGAGTATTTTGTTGCTGGGTGTTTTGTTGCTGAGTGTTTCTGTACTGAGCGTTTTGTTGCTGGGTGTTTTGGTGCTGGGTGTGTTTTTGCTGGGTGTTTTGGTACTGGGTGTGTTTGTGCTGAGTATGTTTTTGCTGAACGTTCTGATTCTGACCTCTTGGTTGAATCGATCGCAATTTTTCGCGAGCTTGATTAATTTCCTTAATCTTTTCTTCAGCTTTCTGTAGTAGTCTGGGATTGTCTTTGGGGATGCGATCGGGGTGCCAAATGAACGCTAAATCCTTGTAGGCTTGGCTAATTTCTTCTCTGGAAGCTCCCGGCAACAGTCCCAGCACTTTATAGTATTGGTCGAGGTCGTTCATTGTACCACCTTTCGCTTTAAGAAATTAGGAATTAAAAATTAAGATCGGAGCAAAAGCCGTTCTCAAAGCTTGCTTGTCCGATCGTACATTAGATGAACAATAACTCAGCTAAGCCGCTGCTGGCAAAAATTCTCGAATTCGCTGCAAATATGTTGCGGCATCCTCCAGCATCGGAAAGTGAGCCGTATTCGGAATTATAACAAATTCTACTTTTTTGCTGAGGGAGGCTGCTTGCTCTCCCATGACGGCGGGGATAATTTGGTCGAATTCTCCGGCCACAAGCAGTGTGGGAACACTCAGCCGCGCAAATTCTTGGGGCATTTCCTCGGCTGCTCTTTTGCTGACGGCCGTCACCATTGTACCTATAGCAGCTTGCTCGTCTGCCATTAAAAAATCCTTGAGAAACGCCAGACTGACCTCTGTGGGCAGGGAACGGCGCAAAAACCGGGCCATAAATAGCCGATCGGCAAAGGGGATCGATGCCAACCAAGACGGTCTAAATTTTACCACATAGCCACCGAATTTGTGAAAAGTTGTAAAAGATTTTTCGTCGTATTCAAAAATCCCGCTGCAAGTGAGAATTGCTTTTTCTACTTTTTCGGGGTAAAGGTTGAGAAATAAAGTAGCAATTGATGCACCTGTGGAGTGAGCATTGAGAAAGACGCGGCTTAAATTCAGAGATTCTAATAATTCCGCTAAGTCGCGGGCATAGGTTTCGAGTTCGTAGCTGGACTCAGGAGGCTCTTTTGGCAAGGGCGATCGACCAAAACCTCTCATATCGTAAAGCAAACAATCAAAATCATCAGCAATAGCCCGGGCCGTGCTTTCCCAGTAGCGCGCTGAACCCGCCCAGCCGTGCAGAAATACCATCACTGGTTTCCCGCTAGGTTGGGCCGTGTTATCTGCCGTTATCCACTCGTAATAATGTTCTACACCGCGAATTGAAATGAAAGACATGATATTGATTTGGGATTCTTAGATTTTAGATTTTAGATTTTAACTCATAATTGTTCAGTAAATGCCCAAATTCCCGACTTCTTAAAAAAAAAGTCAGGAATCTCAAGACTATATCCATCAAAAAACTCTGCGTTAACCTGCGTCAATCCGCCCACATTTGCGGTCAAAAATCACCCACATAAAAACTAATCATAGATATTAAGCAGCAGAAGCAGCCAGCCAAAATAAACCATCTACCAAAAGCGTGCTTAACACAGCTCCGCTGAAAGCGCGCCAGTGCAGTTCTCGATCGCGCAAACTCAGCAAACCGACTGTTAGCAACACAGCGATTAAAACTAGAGCGCAACCTATGCCCCAAGGAGTTTCGATTTGACCGATCGCACTTTGAAAAATCGGCATAGCTAATTCCGGTTCCGCGTGCATCACTTGCCGCCAGTAGGGCATCAACCCAGTTAAATAAAAATATAAATCAGTAATGGCAGTGCCCAAGAGCGAACCTAAATAAAAATAGCCGCCCACTTTTCCCCAAGATTTGCCCAAGCACCAAATAGCAAAAGGCAAGCCAATTGATTCTATAGGTAGATGTAAAATTGGTTCCCATCTGAACCAGCCCCAATAGATAGAACCTGCCAGCCAACATCCCGCAAATCCTAATAATAAATCTCCCCAAAGTTGTGTTTTGGGGCGGAAAATTAGAATTAAACTCACAACGAACCAGGGGATAGTTGACAGCAAACTGATGGTTGGATATAAGCGCACTAACGGTGCTTGCACGAAGACTGGAATTGAGACTAAAAATGCTGAGGCGCTAAATATTAACCACTGTTTGATGGTGTTTGTTGTGCCTGAAGCGACAGAATTGTCGAGGCGGGCGATGGTGGCAATAGGTGCGATCGCGGAGGATACTAAATTTAGATTAAACAACTGATTGGACTCCGTATTGTTTCAATAGGTGGACTAAAAATTTTGCTGCGGTTGTGGGTGCGACAGTCTCAATGCCGGCGGCGGTTTGGCTGACGTGCCAGCCTTTGGCCGTTTGGGGAGTTCGCCATAAATCCAAATGTTCGATCGCGGGATCTGCATAAAAGCTTTCTCCACCGCCACCGAGAATTGCTGAACTCCAGTGCGTAAAGCGATCGTGGCTGATTCGGTGGATGGGAAAATTGCCCCCCAGGGGTACTCCCCAACCGTCTAAGGCAAAAAAAGCCCCGACTTTGCCGCCGAGTTGCTGCCACATCCAAGCCGCCCCGATCGCCCCGGCTACTCCTGCCGAAAAGCTGACAAATACTAGACTTTCTCCTCCTAACTCTTCGCTGCACAAAAAGTGGAATATGTCAAGAGCTGAAAAAGGTGGATATTTATGAGCGGGAAAAATCTTGACACGATCGACTATTTGCTGGTTTTGGCGATCGGCTGCCACTCCCCAAAGCCCCGAAAGTCCCGCCAGGAAACAGTCGGTTAGCTTTGGTTCGTGGACTCCGGGGCAAATTACCAGTCTCATAGTTCGTCAAGAAAGTTAATATAGTTCGCAACATAACTTTATCATATGCCTACTATATCATATACTACCCCTGGGGATAGGGTGTTAAACTTATAATAGAGTCAAGTTTGAAGAGTATCCCCCCAAGTTAAAAGCTGGGAACGCTCCAAACAGCTTTAATCTGAGGCAAGGTGAGGGAGTCTTAAGAAAACATAAAACTTATCCCCCCCGACCCCATTCCCTGTCAAGCTTAGCAAAGCCTGATTCTAGTTTTAAGCAGTTCTGTATTTAGATTTAACTTTTCTGGCGGCGTCGAAGCCGACCCCACAAAAGCTTAAAGAAACAGGATTGTGAAAATTAGAGGCCTCCCAGCTTAGCTGCTACGAATTTGGGGTCACGGTCAAAAAACCCACTTAGGACTGATGCTCATCAATCCGGTTTCTAGGATAAATAAGAGGTTTGACCGGGAAGTATGGGCGCAGAAACCGGGAATCAGCCCCGCGCACGTCAGTCGTGCGATCGCAAACAATGAAAAATCTCCCATTCACCCTTCATCCTGCCTGGATCTCTTAGAATAAATAAAATTGAGGAATACAAAGTGGTTGCTTCTCCAGAAAAAATCGAGTCCAAAACATCTGCAGCACCCGCAAGTAATGATCGGGTTGCTGTATTACTGATGGGTTACGGCGAAGTCGAAAGCTACGACGATTTTGCCAACTACAACGAACAAGCTTTAAATTTGCTTACGGCCAAGTTTGCGCCAGTACCGCTTTGGATTTATCCGCCGCTAGCGAAGATTTTAGCAATCTTTGACTTGCACGAGTGGAGTCACCAACACGGTCAATTCGTTTCGCCGCACAATGCAATTTTTGAACAGCAGCGCGCCGGGATTGAAAAGAATTTACAGGAGAAATGGGGCGATAAAGTAAAAGTGTTCAAAGCTTTTAACTTTTGCGCGCCGTTTTTGCCGGAACAAGTAATCCCTCAAATTCAAGCTGAAGGATTTGACAAAATTCTGATTTATCCGCTGTTGGTAGTTGATTCTGTTTTCACCAGCGGCATTGCAGTCGAACAGGTGAATAAAGCTTTAGCACAAACCTTTGATGGCAAAGAACATTGGGTAAAAGGACAACGCTACATTCCTTCTTTTTACGATGAACCTGCTTACATCGATTTGATGGCGCGTTTGGTTGAAGAGGAAATTAAGAACGATTTAGCTGTAGCGCATTTGCCTTCTCAGATTGGGATTGTGCTGATGAATCACGGTTGTCCGCACAAGGCGAAGGGCTTTACTTCGGGAATTGTGGAAAGTCAAGCTTTGTACGATCGCGTGCGGGAACGTTTGATGTATCGCTATCCTTTGATTTCGGTAGGTTGGCTGAATCACGACACGCCGCTGATTGAGTGGACACAGCCGGATGCGACGTTGGCTGCGAAGAATTTGATCGATCTGGGTGCAACTGCGATCGTGTTTATGCCGATCGGATTTGCGACAGAAAATCACGAAACTTTGTTAGATGTAGACCACATTATTGAGTCTTTGCAGAAACAGCGTCAAGGAGTTACTTACCGCAAATTACCTTGCGTTAACGACCATCCAGAGTTTCTGAAAATGGCGGCAGAGTGGGCAAATCCGCAGATTGAAGCGTTGTTGAGTGAGACTGCGGTTGCTGTTAATCCGAGTTTGGCTTCGGCGCACCGCGAGCACGCGCATTCTCATGAAGGGCACGGGCATTCTCATGGCGAGCACGGTCATTCTCATGGTGATCACGGGCATTCTCATGGCGGGCACAGCCATTCTCACGGGCACGGGCACAGTCATTAATTAGTTGAGTTAAAAAGTCGATCGCCCTTTGCTCTTTTAGAGAAGGGGCGATTTTTTTGTTTATTTATGGTACTGTAAAACTTAATAATGATAGCCACAATCTTCTTGGGGTAAAAATGGGAACCAGTATCAGTAAGTTAATAGAGCGCTGGAAATCTCTACCAAGTAACTACTCAGAAGCCGATATGAAAGCACACTTAATTCCCCTGATATGGGAGGTTATAGGTCTTAAGTTCGAGCAGATAACGACTGGAAGTTTAGGTTCTGGAACAGGCTTAAAACCCGATTACTTAATATATGACGAATTAGACAAGCCACCTAGAATAGTTGTTGAGATTAAAAAGCGTAGTAGCTTATTTTATGACGCTCAAGAGCAAGGGTTTTCCGATTTTTGCCAGCAGCAAAAGTTGTATAAAGATGCGGTAGGCTATAATATAGCAATCCTATATGAATTGTGAAAAGGCATCAAATCTTTTCAAGTTAGGAAAATTGAAAAGATTATATTTA
>NZ_JAUBRO010000058.1:0-17444 GCF_036701945.1 Microcoleus sp. MON1_C1
ATATGTCCTATTTTATGACACTTTGTGTACTCTGCTTACTTTTTTCTTCTGCTACCCCTACTTATTGAGCCGATACAAAATAAGTTTGTAGTGAAAATTTTAGTTTTATTAATACCAATAAAAAAGTGTGGCTACAATTATCAATTTTATAACAAATCTGAAAACTTGCAGAGTCTCGCGCCGGACACGGCAGTGCCGTTTCCCTACAGATGGTCGCAGGATTATATGTTGCAATAATTGTGGGAATTAGTATAAAGATCTAAACACTTTAGTTTTACTACAAACATTTTGAATTCAGCAAAAGTTAGGCAGAAAGGGGTTTTACGCATGAGATGAATTCCGGTTGAAGTGGAATGATTAAACCGCAGAGGACACAGAGAACACAGAGTCAGAGAACAGAGAGATGAATAATTCCGATCCTACCTGATTTGATATAAATTATAGCGGTAAGACTTCATGCACACCGCACCATACACATACAGGATATGCGTAAATTTTGGTTGACAAAAAACCGGGATTAATGCAGATAAATTTACCCGCATTAATCCCGAGTTATTCCACACTTAAATTAAGCTGCAACTAAACCGCTGTGTCTCAACAAAGCTTTAGTGCTCGGTTCGCGTCCCCGGAAAGTTTTAAACACTTCCATCGGGTGCAAACTGCCGCCCAATCCTAACACTGTATCTCGGAAGCGCTTACCTGTAGAGGCGATCGCACTTTCATCTTCCAAACCCGCTTCCTCAAACGCCGCAAAAGCATCAGCGCTGAGCACTTCCGCCCATTTGTAACTGTAATACCCCGCCGCATAGCCGCCCGCAAAAATGTGTCCGAAAGCGCACAAAAATGCGTCTTCTTCCAGAGGAGGCAAAACAGTCGTAGTTTTAGCGATGCGGTTGCGGACATCGGCCACAGTTTCGCTGCCGCCCGATCGATAGCGGTGGTGCAATTCGATGTCAACGCTGCTAAAATGTACTTGCCTGAGCATGACGCTGCCGCTCATGTAGTGGCGCGCTGCTAGCAGTTTTTGGTAGTAGTGTTCCGGCAAAGTTTCCCCGGTTTCGTAATGCTTTGCCATCCCGAACAAAGTCGCGCGATCGTAACACCAATTTTCCATAAATTGACTGGGCAATTCCACCGCATCCCACTCAACATTATTGATGCCCGAAGCCCCCGGATAGTCTACCGTTGTCAGCATATGCTGCAAACCGTGACCGAATTCGTGAAACAAAGTTTCGACTTCCCCAAAAGTCATTAAACTCGGTTTGCCGTCAACCGGAGGACTTTGGTTGCACACCAAATAAGCCACCGGCAACCGCGTGGTTGTCTTGGACGCTTCCACAAATTTAGCGCGCACCACGCACTCGTCCATCCAAGCACCGCCGCGCTTTTCCTCGGGGCGGCTGTAGGGGTCTAAATAGAAATTGGCGATCGTATTTCCTGCTTCATCATCTATTTGGAAATAGCGCACATCTTTGTGCCACACAGGAGTTTGACCGTCCGCCGCAGTTACTGTCACGCCGAACAACCGCTTTACTAATCCAAATAACCCCTCTAATACCTGCGGCAAAGCAAAATAAGGCCGCAATTCTTCGGCACTAAAAGCAAACTTTTCTTCCCTGCGGCGTTCCGACCAAAAACCTACATCCCAGTGCTTCAAATCTCCAGCTTCCGCCGCGCCTTTTTCGGCAGCAAAAGCTTTCAAATCTTCTAAATCTTTGACAGCAGCATCATAACTAGCCTGCCGCAATTCTTCTAACAAAGCTTCCACTGCTGTCACGTCGGGAGCCATTTTGCTCGCCAAGCTCAATTCGGCATAACTGCTAAACCCGAGCAAAGCAGCTTTTTCCTGGCGCAAAGCCAAAATGCGATCGGTCAAGGGCCAGTTATTCAATTCTCCGCTACTTGCTCTGCCGATAAAAGCTTTGTACAACTTTTCGCGCAAGTCGCGGCGGGTGCTGTGCTGCATGAAAGGGCCGTAACTCGGAAAGTCTAAAGTAATCCGCCAAGGGCCGTTTTCGGCATCCGCATTTTCTTCGCCGGCGCTGCGAGCGGCTTGAGCTGCTAAACTCAACAAACTCGGCGGCAAACCGTCAATTTCGTCTTTGTTTGTGAGGGTGATGCTGAATGCTTTGGTAGCGTCGAGGACGTGATTGGAAAATTGGGTAGTAATTTCTGCCAATTCTAATTGAATGGCATTAAAACGCTCTTTTTGCTCGCCTTCTAAACCGACGCCGGAGAGTTGAGCGTCTCGAAGAGCGGCTTCGACAATTCGCTTTTGAGCTGACTCTAAGCTGTCCCAATTTTCGCTAGCCCGCAGCGCTTTAAAAGCTTCATAAAGCGGTTTGCTTTGACTGAGCTTGCTCCAAAATTTTACTACTTCCGGCTGCACTGTTTCCTGAGCCGATCGCAATTCCGGGCTATTTTTCACGCCCATCAAATGTCCGACAATGCTCCAGCTCCAATTTAAACGCTCTCCGAGTCGCTGCAATGGTTCTACTAAGCCGCTCCAAGTCGGCTCTACAGACGATTCTAAGTCAGCTAGCGAGGCTTCTAGTTCGGTCAGCAGTTGAGTAACAGCGGGGACTACGTGTTCTGGTTCGATCGCGTCAAATGGAGGCAATCCTTGACCGATTAGTAACGGGTTATCAGCAATAGTTACGGTTGCAGTCATTTAATTTTCTTGTAACAGGTTGAAAACAGGTGAACTAGACAGATTAGCTTTTCATTTTGTAACACAGTTGTCGAAAAATTTGGACTCGATCGGGCGTGAGTCGCAGAATGTGTGAGTCGAAAAATCTTCCTTCTGACTGATGACTAATGACTGCTCACTAATGACTAATGACTACTCTCTTGTGTGTGCTGCAACTCCTTGACAACCGAGATTAAGCGCTTGAGGTGAGGTTTGACAACTTCTTGCTGCTCGTGTTCCAAACGGTGGATTTGAGCTTGGACGATCGACAAATCCGCCGTTGATTGGTGCGCGGGAGCTTGCAGTTGGCTTTGCAAATTGGCCATGACTTTCTGGATTTCCAAAAATCGAGTATTTACTACTTCCCAGTCGTCTCGGGTGATAGAAGTTTCTGTCAAGCCTTGCGTCGCACTTTGCAGTTGCTCTATAGCCTGTTCCACAGCTTGGAGATTCGCCCGTTGGCCAACCGATAAATCTTGCAGTTGTTCGCTCACCTGCTGGCGGACATCGAGCACAGCAGACGCCACGATTTCTTGCAAAGAAGCTACCGACTCTCCTAAACTCAGCAACTGCCGCTGGATGTCGAGAGAATCCTCAAAGCCCTCAGCCCTAGGCATTGTCGCCATTTGCTGGCGCAGCGCTGCAATATCTGCAGACAACTGCCTGCGTAATTTAACAATTACCGTCACCGCCGTTTTTTCGACTTTATTGACAGACTTTTGGACTTGGGCCATTTCCGAATGTTGATGCACGCGCACTTGCTGCTCGAAGCGATACCGGTTAGCAACATTCAGCGACAAAGCCAAAGTTAGGGGAGCCACCCCGTAAAAAGCTTGGCCCGACATTGCCACCGCCAGGGAACCCACACCAGAGGCCGCCAGAGAGGCGTACTCTGCCAGCTCCAGCCAGTGCCTTTGAGGAAAACTTGGTCTCAAGCGGTTTGCAACAGAGGGTTTTGGCTTCCGCACGGCTCTTTGGGTCATAGTATTTGCTCGTTGTGGGTAAGGTTGCGAGACTGGGTGGAGCATCGATTTCTATCCTTATTTTCAGTTATATGTTTTAGATTATTTCTTGGCACTCTTCTATTTTTACCTTTGTGAGTAAGTTAAGGATGACTGCCATATTATTATGTATTTGGGAGCCTGTGACGATCGCGCCCAATTCCGGCTGTTAAAAGGTTCGCCCCAACGCGCCCTCTATTTTACAGGAGTTAGGGTCATCGGGTTCGGGCGATCGACAATAGCTGTCCAGGCTAACCGAAAAATGCCTAAGACTATTTTAGATTTTAGATTTTAGATTAAAAGTTAACAAAAGGCGACCTACTGAGGACGAGCGTTGTTTGGAGATTGTCGGGAGTTGCCTTTTTGTTCGCGCATTGGTATAATTTACTATTTCTCAATGGCCCGGAGCAAATTTACTGTAAAAATTGACCAATGAACTCAGAAAAACCCGGAATTGGCGATCGGCTAAAGTCTATTTTCAGTATCGCCATTTTTATCCTTCTCGTCCTTGCAGTAGGCTTTTTAAGCCTTAATTTTATTTCAGCTCTCTATGCAAAACTTTCTTAAAATTAGTCCTGGACGCATGGGGTTAAGAAACCGGGTTTTTTTACAAAAATACTTCGTCGCAGCCTGCTGACTCGGTAAAAAACCCGGTTTCTTGGGTATTTATGCGTCCAGGACTAATTTGGTTACAACCCTTTGATATATTGCTTCAGTACAGGTGGCAAAGTGTAAAGACTTTCCTGTTTTTCGCTCAAGCAGCGCTGCGATAGAGATTGCAATGCGTTTAGCAAATCTGATGATGATATTTGTCCGTTTTGTAGCAGGCGAGCTTTACTGGCTGGTTTTCTGTCGCCAACAATGACATAACTTGTTTTTATAGTTCGGAAGTGGGTAGTCCTGCATAGTCATGAAAAAATAAGGCTTTCACTCTATAGATAAACAGCCGTTATGCTCATGAATAAAATACCCGATTGCTCCAATATGATTGGAGAGTTTTTTAGAAAAAGAAAGAGTTTTTTTGACTAAACGAGATCTTCTTTGTCTCATCGTATTGTTAAATCTTTCTATATAGGAAGTTTAGCCACTTTCCTTGACTACTGATTGGTGTCTCTTTTTTGGAAAAACTCTCTGATAAGCACTCCAAAAGTCGGTGAAAAAACAAGCACCTTGACTCTGGAACTGTCGGTAGAGAATCCCGCAATCCTTGAGTTCCTAAATGGTAACTAATGACTGATGACTGATGACTGATGACTAATGCAAAAACTTGCGGACTTGATATTCGCGACTTTCGGCGATCGCAATTTGCAAATCGCCCATTTTGGCATCCAACTCGTCGATTGTGCTTTGTGGCACAGACTTCCACTTCTCCCTAGTTTCCCAGCGAATCAACATCACCACCTCATTTTCCACCGGCTCTACCCAAACTTCTTTGCCTAAAAAACCGTCGCAACTTTTTAGTCCCGCCGTCCAAACTTCCTGATCTCGCTGAATAAACTGCTCCCACTTTTCTTGAGGTACTTTAAATTTAAGCCACTCAATAACCATATTATTTCCTATCCGTAAACAGCTAATTAATCGTTGCCGATGGCAATTCTAATTATCAACTCTGTTCCCTCTCCCGGACGCGAAACACAGTGCAACTTACCGCCGTGCTTTTCTACTACTAAATGCTGGGATATTGCTAGACCCAAACCAGTGCTGGTGTCTGGACATTTAGTGGTAAACAAAGGGTCAAAGATGCAGTCGAGGACTTCTTCAGTCATGCCAGGGCCGTTGTCACTAATGGCGATCGCAACTTCGTTTTCCCCTACCACGGAGGTCCGAATCCGAATTTCGGGAGTGAATATTTCAGAGCTCGACCTGGCTGAAGACAAGTAAGACTGATTTTGATTTTTACCATACTTTGCGTGATGTCTCCCCCCTTCTTCCAAAGCGTCGATCGCATTTGTCAACAAGTGCATGAACACTTGGTTTAAGTGCCCCGCATAGCAGTGAACTTGCGGCAAATCTCCGTACTCTTTAACTAGAGAAATCCCGGGCCGTCCCCCTTTAGCTTGCAGGCGATTTTGCAAGATCAGCAAAGTGCTGTCCAAACCTTCATGGATATCAGCAGGCTTCATTTGCGCTTCGTCGGTACGCGAGAACAAGCGGAGCGATCGCACGACATCGCGAATCCTTTCCGAACCGACTTTCATTGAATTTAGCAGTTTTGGCAAGTCTTTTTTGATGAAGTCTAAGTCTAATTCTTCCATCAAATCTTGAATTTCCCGCACGGGACGGGGATAATACTTTTGGTAAAGGTCGATCGCTCGCAGCAGTTCTTGAATGTAGCCGGTGGCGTGGCTGACATTGCCGGAAATAAAACTAACTGGATTATTAATTTCGTGCGCTATTCCTGCTACCAACTGCCCCAGGGATGACATCTTTTCTGTTTGAATCAGTTGAGTTTGAGCTCGCTGCAAAATTAACAGCGTCTGCTCTAATTTAGCCGCTTGTTGTCGCAAGCGTTCTTCGGATTCTTGCAAAGCTAAAAGAGACTGTTTGCTTTCTGTAATGTCCAATCCGACAAATACCGCCGCCGTACTGTTATGGTATTTTTGAGCGACAATTAGATAAGTTTTATTTTCTCCTCTGATGCTCGCTGTTACTTCTTGAGATGTCTTCTTTTTATGATTGGCAAAGAAATCGTATACTAAATCGTTAAATTTGGGACTTGTATCTAAAAAACCTACTTTTTGACCGATAAATAGTTCGGCAGGCATTTTGTAAGCGGTAGCTAAATGTCGGTTTACTCCCAAGTAGCGCAAATCGGAACTTACCCAAGAAACTAATCCCGGCACGGCGTCCAAAACGGCTTGAAGTTGCTCTTTCGCCTCTAAAAGCGCTGATTCTGCTACTTGGCGAGCCGAAATGTCGCGGGCGATCGCGCAGCGGTATTCGCAACCGCCGTATTCTAAATAATTGACTTTAACTTCGACGGGAAAACTGGGGCCGTCTTTGGTTTTGTAAGTGGTTTCAAAAGTGAGGTTGGTTTGCTGCTTCAGTTGAGCCCAGTGTTCTCGCCAATCCGCTGCTGGCAACTGCGAATCGATGTCGCTAACCCTCATGTTTAGCAGTTCAGATTCCGAGTAGCCGAAAAGATGGCAAGCGGCTTTGTTCGCGTAGCAAATTTGACCGTCGGACGTAGTAAAAAAGATTGTATCAGCAGCATTTTCGAGGGCAATTTGAGTTAGTTGCGGTATAGTTTCTAACTGCTTGCTTTTGAGCTCGGACTGAAATTTATTAAAGCAATTAGTTTGAGCGGGAGCCTCAGCTATCTTAGATGCAAACAAAATCAAACCGCCGATCGCACCTTCGCTATTTGTCCAAGGCTGAAATACCCATTTTACCGACTCGCTGACAGAGCCGCTTGCGGTTTTTCCTGATACAGATGCGATCGATCGCCCTGCCACAAACTCGCTGTATTCCAAAACTCCCGTCAAACAAGCCTGGGCATTTTGCTCCCAATATTCCGGGAGATTCGGGAACAGTTCCCAATGAGATCGGCCGATGGCCTCGCCGTCGCCCAACCCCCAATCTGTTTCCCAGCGACGAGAAACCGACAGATAGCGCATTTCACAATCTACCATTGCCACGGCCTCGGCGGAGCGCTCCACAAACCGCCGAAATCGGTCTTTACTCTCGGACACGGCTGCCTCTGCGGGTTGTTGGGCGATCGGGACAGTCCCGTCAACGTACCTTCCCAGTCCCTGACTTTTTTGCTGAACTGGCTTAGTGTGCACGGTTTGGGATTTCCTCCATAGCTGTCAAGTCTGAAAAATTCTGTTTGAGACCAAAAATGCTGTTTTCCCCTGATGTGCTCTCTCGGTCGATATCCTTAGAGGGTCTCACCCATCATTGATATCATTTTTGATGGGGATATGTCTATAGGCATTGCTATCAACTTAAGACCAAAGCTAGTGCCCGCTTGCTGTTTGACCATTAGGCATAGATCGCGCCCGCGCCCCCGAATAGTCGGAGGAGACTGGAGTGATCTCTTGCCTGCCCCGACTATGCGGGGGCGCAAGAGGGCAGCGACACTAGACAAAAAACGAGAGAGACAAAGGGTTTTAGGCGATTGTTGACACCCAGGGTCTCTAGGTACTCAAGAAAGTTTCCCCCAAACTTTGATATTCAGAAGATTTCCTGGTGATTGTTCGGTATTTTATACAAGTTCCCAAAAGAATGCAACTGTAGGCCCGCGCTCCAAACCATGAGCTTCCTCAGTCATTCCCAATTCTTTAATTGAAAACCCCACATCGAACATGGTTGAGATCGTGTAGCCAGTGCGATCGCCAGATAGCTTGAGAATGCAAGAGAGCGCTCAAACAAATTTGTGCGTAAATTCACTGGTAAAATCCACTCTCCCTTTCCGTAATATTGCAGGATCTAATCTTTCAGTGGTGTTGCAAGTCATCAAAACTACGAGTTTTTGCTGAAATTGAATGCCGTGTTCGTCGATGACGCTTTGGTACAAAGTTCCATCCAGCAAACTCAAAATGTGTTCAGTTTTGTTAGTGCGTTGGGCTTCTGCAGTCGATCTATCTTGAGCCAAATTATCAGCCTCGTTGATAATAATACAAATCCGCTCTAAATAACTCGGAGGCACAAAATTTTCCACAGCATCGTGGTCTAAGATAAAAATCACATAACCTAGCGGCACTAAAATTTCCTTTGCTACCGCTTGCGTCCAAGCAGTTTTGCCCGTACCCGGTTCGCCACTAACCAAAACAGCCAACTGATTTTGATCCAAAATTGCCTGCTGAATTGTATCGGTAAAACTTTGAACCTCCGCAGAAAAAGTGCGAATTGGGAACTGGCTGTGAACCTGTCCGACGCGGCTTTTGTACCCCCCCAGAATCACCGCTAAATTATAAGTTGCCTTGCTAACGAGCGGCGCAATATCTTGGCAAATTAGAGTGTAGCAGCGTCTTCCCCTGTCGTAGCTGTCAATTTGCAGCCAGCAGCCGAATCGAGCCCAAGAAGCATAAACAGTACCCAAAACTTCTAAGCGTTCCCAGCTAACAAACCGCTCCGGGGGATAAGAAAAATGTCGCTCCATAAAAGACTGGGTAATTGCATCCGGTTTCCCTAGCAAATCCAGAACTTTGAAAACAGTAATCTCTTGGAGTTTGTTAAGAACGTAGTCGATGGGAATGCTAGCGCGGCTGACCAATTGCACCACAGGCGTTTCGGTAACTAAAACGTCTTTGTAGCGGTAATCCGGGTAAACTGGCTGCGGAGTAATGTAATCCCAAAATTCATCAATTTCGTAGCGAGTATTTTCAGAAAATACATTTAACATATTTGCCCACCAAGTATATTGGTGTCGTCCCATTGCGTCGGCAATGTCGCTAGCTGCCCCTAAAGTTTTTTGAGCTAGTTCTAAGGGGTCGCTAGACGCTAAATGTACAAGGTGTTCCCAATCAAATTGACGGTAAAAAGGTCGCCAACCAGAGCCGAGCAGACCTCTATTTGGAGAATTGTTTTGATGAAAATTGTTTTCGCGATCGCCCATATCTTCCGCACTCATTTTGCAAAAGTCCTACTTACTCTTATTTTACAGTTTTTGTGGTACACATTCTACAAAAAAAGTGAAAATTATCAACTTATTTTGAGATAAGCGGGCGGCACAAAATCTACTAACCAAACTTTGTTTGCCGAGCAGTAAAATGTATGACCGTCGCGTTGCATGGCTGCGGCATCTACACTAAAGACTGCCGGGATGCCATGTCTTGCCCCTACTTGGCGCGCCGTCTGGATATTCACGGACAAATGAACATGATGCCGCGACATTTTCCTAATTCCTTGACTGAGAATAGACTCGACGGCAGTGCTACCTGTTCCGTGATATAAAATATCCGGGGGAACAGCGGGTTCTAACTGCAAGTCAACCTCTACGCTGTGTCCTTGGTTAGCACGAATTAGAGTGCCTGTGGAGTCAAATGAAAAGCGCTGCTTGTCGTTTTGCGCGACTACTTTTTTGAGTTCTGCAAGCTGAACAGGAAAGTTATTTTTTTGGCACGCATCGAGGAGTTCGCTAACAGGAACCCAGCCACCGGGAGCGAGTTCAATGCCGATGCGCGATGGGGCGTGGCGCAGGTGTTTGCTGAGATATCGGCTGATTTTTACTAATCGAGCATCGTTCATAATTTTACTTTATTTATTGAGCTTTTAAATCCCCTATTACAAAATGTCACTAGCGGGTTGTATCGTTGATGGGAGGCGGGTTTGTTGAATCGGTTGGCACTGCCAGAGGGCGCTTGAGTGAAGGCGCCTCTACAGGTTTCGGAGAAGGCTTCCCGGATCTAAAAAATAGTTTTACGCGCTAATTAGGGCGGTAATGTGCGCGCTTCAGCACCTACATAATTAGGTTCTGCGTCCGGGACTAAAAAAGTATTCGATGTGCCATTCTCCACGAGCTTTATCTTTTGATAATTCTCAAAAACTTGGCCTTCAGCCGAATGCCTTCTACCTTGGAATAACGCCGCCAAAAACAGCAAAATTTAGATAGCGCCAGTGACATCCAGCGTCGGCAAAACCTGCTTCTGCAAGCCACTTTGTCTGCTCTTCCACAGAGGAGGGAATATCTTCTTCTAGATATTTTTGAAACCAGGCTGCATCGTCTTCTCCGTTAGCTTTCATGTACTGCCGCCACAACTGTTCGTATTGCTCAGTCAGCCGGGGAGTAGCACCTGTCACAATATCTCGAATTAGCAAGATTCCCCCTGGATTCATCGAGTGGAAAAGTTTGTGAAATAGCTGTTGTTTGCCTGCGCTGTCGAGGTGGTGGATCGCCAACCCTGAAACTACCAAATCGTAACCGCTGCCGAAATCATCTTCGGCAAAGTTTCCTTGCTGCAAGGTCAGCCGTTCTCGGAAAGCGGACAAGTTAGTTTGGCAAGTTTTCAGCATATTTTGGGCGATGTCAAAGGCTAGGACTTTTGCTTGAGGAAATGCTTGCAGAATCATAGCCGACAGTATGCCCGTTCCCGCGCCTAAATCCAGAACTTTTATGTTACCATTAGTTTCAGAAGGGATTAACTGCAATATTACATCGTGTTGCTCGCGATATCGCGGAATGAGGCGCGGAATTAAGCCGTCATAATCAAATGCTCTTTGTTCAAATTGCTCGCGTACAGCGTCTAAATTCACAGACGATTTTCCTCAAATTGTTAATAGTTGAGTGCGTCAATGCAGTTGGGCGGTTCTCTTCTCTGAAGGTATATTACAGATATAATACAAAAAATTTACATACCTGTCAAGATGTAGAATAAAATAATTTAAAAGAAGTTACGGACGATCGCCAGACAGGGAGTTTGTGCGCCCCAACCCGCCCCCTATCTGGGAACGGTCTAGCCCTGCACATATATCTCCTTCAGTGCAGATGAGGCAGAATGCCACAGACTCGAAAGCCTGCCGAAGACGAGACTTTGTGCCAGATACTAGGAGTAATTGTGAGAAAAAAGTTGACGGTTAGGATACCCGTTTCAAACAAGAATGCAACTGTCGGTGTGTGCTCCCCACCATAAATTTCTCAGTGATTCCCCCTAGTAAAATATAAAAGATAAAAACGAATGAGCTAGCAGCCGACGATCGGCTAGATCTGAAAAAATCAGTCCTCAGATTGACAAACTTTAGCCAACTATAAACAAAAATTGAGTTGACTCCCGAGTGGATGTGGTACCTGCCAATTTTTCAGGAAGATGAAGAGATACAAAATATTACACCCGTCGGTGCGGGAAAGAAAATTGTGATAATGAATCAGGATGCGAGTAGATTAGGTGTCAGCCGTCAGGGGAAAATAGAAGCCATGGAAATCCAACAACGGAGTAAGGATAAGCCCGATCGCCAGCAACAAAACGCGTCAGATAGGCTCGATCAATTTTCTACCACAAAAGAGGTAGATTCCTTGCTGCAAGAATGTTTAGATT
Source organism: Microcoleus sp. MON1_C1 (assembly GCF_036701945.1). Taxonomy (NCBI): domain Bacteria; kingdom Bacillati; phylum Cyanobacteriota; class Cyanophyceae; order Oscillatoriales; family Microcoleaceae; genus Microcoleus; species Microcoleus sp. MON1_C1. The sequence goes on from NZ_JAUBRO010000058.1 coordinate 11,667, forward strand.
TTAAAAGAGTGATCAACCGATCGGCACTTGCGGTGAGAACTGACGCGCGAGGAATTATCAACTATGTCAGCGAACGAGTTTGCTCCATCTCCAACTATTCCCAGGCTGAACTAATCGGCAGCCACTTCGGCATCCTCCATTCGGAATATAAATCTTCGGAAATAATCAAAAATCTCCTATCAACTGTTGCCAAAGGTGAAGTTTGGCAAGGAGACATTAAGAATAAAGCCAAGAATGGAACTGATTATTGGGTGTACGCAGCAGTAGTTCCACTGTTGGACTGTAAGGGAAAACCCTGTCAGTATTTGGCGATCGGATTTGACATCACCGATCGCAAAGCCGTTGAAGCAGCCCAAGCCGAAGCCAACCGGGCAAAAGACGAATTTCTGGCGATCGCCTCCCACGAACTGCGATCGCCCCTGAGCGCGATTTTGGGATGGGCGCAGCTAGCTCGATCGCGCAATTTCAACGAAGCCACCACCAACCGCGCTTTGGAAATCATCGAGCGCAACGCCAAATTACAAAACCGGCAAATAGACAATCTCCTCGACCTCTCGCGGCTGCTGCGGGGGAAAGTGTGCCTGAACATGAGCCGAGTTCACCTCCCGTCGATCGTCGAATCTGTGATCGATACCCTCCGTCCCGACGCCGAGGCTAAAAACATCCGCCTAGAAAAACATTGCGACCCCGCCGTAGGCTACATTTTGGCAGATGCAGAACGCTTGCAACAAGTAGTCGCGAACCTCGTTACCAACGCCATCAAATTCACTCCAGAATCGACACCAAACCCAGTTCAAGTGGGGATCGAGCCTAGTCCGTCCGGCGTCTTGATTCGGGTCAGCGACAGCGGTTGCGGCATCGACCCCAAATTTCTGCAGCACATCTTTGACTACTTCCGCCCCGCAGACAGCTTCCAGAGCAAGGAACAGCACCGGCTTGGGCTGGGGCTCTCAATTGTGCGGCAGTTAGTGGAACTGCACGGGGGAAGTGTTTGGGCTTCGAGTCCCGGCCTCGGTCAGGGGGCGACCTTTGGGGTGCTGCTACCGAGCCCCAACAAAAATGCACCCGACGATCGCACTGCTGCGATCGCCCAAAGTGAAAGCAGACCGGGATCGGTTTCCAAACCCCTAGCGGGAAAGCAAGTCCTGGTGGTGGAAAGCAGCGCCGAGATCCGAAAATTTCTCAAAACTGGCCTCGAAGCATTTGGAGCCAAGGTAACAGCGGTGGGTAGCGCCGCCGAAGCGATGGCCGAGTTGCAACAGTCGCGGCCCGACGTGTTGGTGAGCGATATGGAGGTGTCGGGAGCAGACGGCTGCGATTTGATCCGCCGCATCAGAGCAATGGAAATGTCCGAACACAGGGAACTGCTGCCGGCGGTGGCGCTGACGGGAGGCATCGAGGAAGAAGATTCGGCATCGGCGCTGGAGGCGGGGTTTCAGAGGCATTTGTCGAAGCCGGTGGAAGCGAATCAGTTGGTGAGCGCGATCGCCCAATTGGCGGGACTGACTGGATTCCGCGCCGGAGAGTGGGGAGCGGGAAATGTCGGGGCGAGCGGACCCCAGACCCCGCTGCCGGAACCTAACAGTTCTGAGGACAAAAATAATGGGGAACAATTAACACCTGACAGCCGAGAATTACCGCTGTTGCTGGTAGTAGAAGACAACAATTTTTTGGTGGCTTACCTCCAAACTTTATTGAGTCCGTACTATCGAGTCGCCGTGGCGAGTGACGGAGTTGAAGGTTTAGAAAAAGCCAAAAGTTTGCAGCCAAATTTGATTGTGAGCGATCAAATCATGCCCAGACAAAACGGGCTGGATTTGCTTAAGGAGATTCGGAACACGCCAGAATTGAAATCGACTCCGGTAATCTTTTTGACAGCGCGATCGGGGATGGAAGCTCGGATCGAAAGTTTGGATGCGGGTGCTGATGATTATATTTCAAAGCCTTTTGACGAGAGGGAATTGCTGGCGAGGGTGAGAAATTTGTTGCGATCGCACGCAGCCGAACAGCAGTTGGCGGAGCTCAACCGTCAGTTGCAGCAGCAGAAAAAGCAGTTAGAAACGGTGAATAGAGCCTTGCACTATTTGGCAACTTACGACAGTTTGACTGAGGTAAGAAACCGCCACTCTTTTAATGAATACCTCGAGACGGAATGGCGGCGTTTGGCAAGGGAAGAAGCACCGCTGTCTTTGATTATGTGCGACATTGATTATTTCAAACTTTACAACGACACTTACGGTCACCAAGCGGGGGATGAATGTTTGCGGCAAGTGGCGGCGGTTATCCAACATTCGGTAAAGCGACCGGCAGATTTAGTAGCGCGTTACGGTGGAGAAGAATTTGTAGTAGTTTTGCCGAATACGGATATTGAAGGTGCGACTTGCGTAGCTGAAACGATCGCACAACAGGTGCGGGGTTTGCACATACCTCACGCTAAGTCTGCTGTCAGCGAATACGTGACGCTGAGTTTGGGTGTAGCTTGCTGCATTCCGGCGCCGATCTCGCACCCGGGGGCGCTAATTGCGATCGCCGACGAGTCGCTTTATCGGGCGAAAGAATCAGGGCGCGATCGAGTTTCGGTGGCCACAGTTGAAGGATAATATAATAGTTAAATCAACTTGTATGGTGTATCAGAGATCGATTCGTTTCGACCACTTAAACAGATTTTTTGGCTCGGGCGCACCCTACCAATGTGCTGGCAAACTTGTGCCAATTCAAATTGCTATAAAATGTTTAAAGGAGGTCGTGCCATGACAGCAACATTAGACAAACCAAAAGACCAGCGCCTAATTCACTCCGGGATTGATTGGCAACAATTCAAGCTAATCGAGCAGGGGTTTTCGGATTCCCCCGGGATTAGACTGTTTTATTTCAAAGGTGAGGTAGAAATCTGGGCAGTTTCGCAAGAACATGAATCTTTCAGCAGGACGATCGCAAGTTTGCTGATGGACTACTGTGTGGAAAAAGACATTGAATTTAACCCGTTGGGTAGCTTTACCCAAGAGAAGGGACAGGAAGTCTCAGTACAAGCTGATGAATCTTTTTTAATTGGCAAGTCAACAGGTATTACCCCCGATCTTGCCATCGAAGTAGTGTTTACCAGTGGGGGAGAAAGCAAATTGAATCGCTACCAAGCATTAGGAGTCCCCGAAGTTTGGTTTTGGGAAGACGGAGTATTTGGTCTGTATCATTTGCGATCGCACGGATATGAAAAAATTGAACAAAGTGAAGTTCTGCCCGGTTTAGACATCAACCTGCTGTCTCGCTGCTTGCTGATGGCTTCTAGGGTTGAAGCAGTTAAGGAGTTTCGGCGCGGGATTTCTGCGGTTTAGAGAAAAACTGGTTTGGGCGATCGCTCCCCCATTTATAAATATATTGTTAGGATACAAGACTAATCTTTGTCTTCTTTCATTTGCTGGCGAATGGCTGCCCCAATCTTAGTATCGAAATCCGAATCTCCCACTTTTATTATGATGGAATTCGATCGCTTTTTCCGCCTGTATAAGTAGGCTTGCAGTGCAGCTTTATCCCCGCGATTTTTAAGAAAATAACGCTTCAATTCTCCCTCGGATATTGCAGTATAATCTACTTGGCTCATTAAAATACCTTCCCATTTGGAGCAATTTCAATCTCAATTTCCTCGTCATCTCTAGCCAATACGAACAAGTTTTTGCTTCTCTCGTCAACACAGATGAGGTGAATAGGTTGCGATGCCAAATATGTCAAGCAATAAGTGATTCGATACAAACCCTCTAGCGACGGGTAGGTAGGCATTCAAACCTAAAACTGTCTCGAAACTAACATCTACTGTAGCATTTCTGTCTGCGATCGCACTTTCACACTCCAAGATAACGCCTGTCAGTGCAGCAAAGAGTTATCGAATGTGCTTTGTGGCTCTTGACACCAGTGTATTACAAATGTAGTATTGAGTTACGGTAGAAAAGCTCGATCGACCGACACCAGCAAACAAAATTTAGAAAAAACCTATGCAGCCCATCCGACAAGGCGACGTAATTCTCACCCCCGTACCGAAAATCGAAGGAGAAAAAAAACCTCACCTAACTCTCGCCGAAGGTGAAGTCACCGGACATTCTCACCAGATTATTGAGGGACAAGCTGAACTTTACGAAAAAGACGGCACTCTATACTTGCGGGTGCTTTCACCCACAGCTTTATTGAGTCACGAAGAACACCACGCGATCGCAATTCCCCAAGGTAATTGGATGGTGCGAATTCAGCGCGAATATGAGCCGCAAGGTTGGAGGTATGTCACAGACTAAGGTTAAAAAACTGACGCCAGAACAAGCAGCTTTGATTCCAGTTTATCGGGAAAAGTGGAGAGCGATCTCGCTTTCCACTGGCCCGATAAATCGCTCGCAAGCTGCGGAAACAATAAAATCGGCTTACAGTGCGATCGGCAAAAAAGCACCGGAAATCATTTTTGTCGATCGCCCCTACGAAGCTGCAGATCTAATCCTCAGTCGATTTGATAATCCCAGCAGCGAACTGCGGAGCCAATTCGAGACCAAACTGCGAAGCCAGCTAGAAAAACAACTGCGGGGTTATTTGGGGAGCCAACTAGAAACCGAACTGCAAAGCCAACTGCAAACTCAACGGTCAGCTCGACTTTATACTCAACTGCAAACGCAATTGTGGGAGGCGCACCGCAATTATTTAGCTGGCTTCATAGCAAGCCAATTGCCACCGGAAGAGGTGTTCAATGAGCCGAGTCGAGACTTTTACTGGCAAAGATTAGGAACAAAACTATTCAGTAATTGCATTCAACCAGTATTGTGGGCTGCTTATGGCAGTTTCTTGGATTTTTGCATTTCCGTTCTAAATTTACCTCATTCCTGCGGCAGAAATTGGATAGTTTTTCAATCGCTTGTCCGGGATTGTGGCTTGATTTATCCCTATGACAAAGTTTGCATTGTCTGCGAAAAGCCGATCGCACTTTCCGCAGACAGCAACCACCGCTTGCACGCCGAAGGAAAACCAGCGGTACAATTTGCCGACGGTGTTTCGATTTACGCCTATCACGGCGTGATTTTGCCGGAATGGTACGGTAGGCTGCACCCGCACCAGTGGCAGTCTAAGTGGGTGTTGAAGCAACAGAATGCAGAAGTTCGGCGCGCGTTAATTCAGGGAATTACTTACGATCGCATTTGTCAAGAATTAGCGGTTACAGAATTAGATAGTTGGCAGGAATACACTCTATTAAGCATCGAGTTTGACGATGATTTTGATTGGGTGGGTAATGCAAAGCCAGTTTATTTGTTAAAAATGACTTGTCCAAGTACGGGACACATTCACGCTTTGCGCGTGCCGCCAAATGTGCGATCGGCTCTTGAGGCAATTCGTTGGGTAAATTGGGGAATCGAGCCAGAGGAGTTTAGCGTGCAAACTTGAAGATTTTTCATGGCCACACAGGCCGGCAGGGGTTTAAACCCCTGCCGGACTACGGAACTGACGGACAGGCCGACTGAAATTTTACCAAAATAGAATCGGAATTTACTATGTCAGAACCACAAGCAAACCAACCAATTAATTTTAGTAGCTTTGCCGACAGGTGCACGCACAAAGATAGTCTTTCAAAATCGGCAAGAGATACAGTTGAAGTGCTGTTAAAACGGGCTCGCACTTCTAAGTGCAATAAAGCCGCTCGGATACTTTCAAACCTCACGGAACTTTCTCTCGACGGCAATCAAATTACCGACATCACCCCACTGTCGGCACTCACCAACCTGACATCCCTGTATCTCAACAACAATCAAATTA
>NZ_JAUBRO010000058.1:17544-39282 GCF_036701945.1 Microcoleus sp. MON1_C1
ACCGACATCACCCCACTGTCGGCACTCACCAACCTGACATCCCTGTATCTCAACAACAATCAAATTACCGACATCACTGGGCTGTCGGCACTCACCAACCTGACAGACCTGAATCTCTACTGCAATCAAATTACCGACATCACCTCATTGTCGGCACTCATCAGCCTGACCAGTCTGCGTCTCTTCAGCAATGAAATTACTGACATCGCCCCGCTGTCGGCACTCATCAACCTGAAAAGCTTGTCTCTCCACTGCAATCCCATTATCGGCTTAAATTTGTCGATCGAATTTACACAAAAGTACCTGACGCTCTTCACGGCACCAATTGATTATGAAAAAGCTACAGAAACAGTGAAAAAAATATATGCAGCTATCGATAGAGAAGCACCTAAAGTTCTTGTTTCCAGCAGTCTGCCAGCTACTCTAACACTACTAAAACAACTACACAATGACTGTATAGCACAACATCAAATATTGCCAATAGCGACTGGCAATTCAGGATGGGGCAAGTCGTTGTTAAATGAGTTATATCAATCGGTAGATGTAGGAACTTTGAGTCCGGTGTTGTGGGAGGCTCTATTCGATCAAATAATACTAGATCCGGATGCCGAGGGCATACTCCGGACAGAATTTAATGAATTAGTAGAAAATTACCGACAATCGCAGGCAGTTGATTTCCTCTCAGATTCTAACTATCTACAGCCACTAACCTCTCAGGATCTGCTGAAGCAAATCCATTTGACTGAATTTTTTATCTCGAAATGTGGTTTTACTCTCGAGTTGAAAGCCCAAGAACTATTTCACTGCAAGCAACAGTTGTTCGAGGAATGCGGGTGGATCTTGCCGTTTGAGAAAATTTGCATAATTTGCGATCGCCCCCTGCACCTTCGCTTTGACGCTGAAAATCGACTACACGCTGAAGGAGAACCGGCGATCGCATTTGCCGACGGCTACAGTTTATACTTTCACCACGGCGTTAAATTACCCGAAAAATACGGAAGAGTACACCCCGATCGGTGGCAACCAGAATGGCTTTTATCTGAAGAAAATGCCGAACTTCGTCGATTGTTAATTCAGAGAATTGGTTACGATCGCATTTGTCAAGAATTAGCGGTGACAGAATTAGATAGTTGGCAGGAATACACTTTATTAAGCATCGAGTTTGAGGATGATTTTGATAACGAGGGCAATGCAAAGCCAGTTTATTTGTTAAAAATGACTTGTCCGAGCACGGGATTTATTCACGCTTTGCGAGTGCCGCCTGATGTGCGATCGGCTAAAGAAGCAATTCGTTGGGTAAATTGGGATATCGATCCAGAGGAATTTAGCGTGCAAACTTAAAGATTTTCGATCGCCTAATCCATCCAACACAAATCAATGCCCCGCAGTGTGCCAGTTCACAGGGTGGAATGCACAAACCAGCGATCGCCCAAAAACAGTTAATAACATGAAGAAGAAGCCCACCCTCAATCGAAGGTGGGCTTTGTTCATGCCAGCTTACCGACAGCTAGGCAATCGGGTCTCTTGGCTGGTAGACGTAAAATATCGGAAAAAGATCCGAACGTCCGAAAAAACTTATCGCCCACCATTAAGCTTCAGTTTACCCAACCGGATCGGGAAAATTGCGCCCGTAGCGATGTTCCCCTGAAACCGGGGAACACTGGGGCTTCAACTTTTCAATAGACTTCTACAAAAAAGCTCGTCTTGGCCGGCAGGATGCCCAACCCCTACTCCGCACAAGAATTAAAGTTTTTCCAGAAGTCTTATAATTCTCCTCTTTAACTTTGATTTCTCAACCGATTAGGCATCGTGATCGTGTGCAAAACGACGGAACAGGAAATCTAAAGCGTAGTTCCGCAAATTGTAGTATTCCGGATCTTCCATCATTTGAACCCGATCGCGCGGACGCGGAAAAGGAATCTCCAAAACTTCGCCAATTGTCGCCGATGGGCCATTAGTCATCATCACCAGTCGATCGGCTAAAAACAGCGCTTCATCAATGTCGTGAGTAATCATCAACACCGTACAGCGGTGATCGTTCCAGATTTTCAGCAACTCTTCTTGCAATTCCTCCTTAGTAATTGCGTCCAGAGCACCAAACGGTTCGTCTAAAATCAGCACTTCCGGGCGAATTGCCAAGGCGCGGGCGATCGAAACCCGCTGCTTCATCCCACCAGAAATTTGTGGCGGTCTTTTCTCAGCAGCTTCTGTCAATCCCACCATCGCCAAATGCTCTTTGACGATCGCATTTTTTTCGACCTTCGACTTATTCGGAAATACAGCATTAACCGCCAGATAAACATTTTCAAACACCGTTCGCCAAGGCAGCAAAGCATAACCCTGAAACACCACCATGCGATCGGGGCCCGGCTTCGTAATCCGCTGCCCGTTAATCGACACGGTGCCGTGGCTCGGATGGCTAAAACCCGACACCATATTTAACAGTGTTGATTTGCCGCAGCCCGAGTGTCCGATCAGAGCAATAAACTCTCCCTTCGCTACATTCAGATTGACGTTTTCTAAAGCCCTGTAACCGTTTGGATATACTTTATAAACATTGTCCATCACCAAAAAAGGTTGGCGGCGGTCTTTTCCCGGCTGGGTTTGAGTTTTGGTGTTCGTCTGGTTTTTAGTGGTGTTGAGCATGGGTTTAGGAAATTGTGAGTGGGTGATTCGCAAAGAAAGAAGGAAGTTTGGCAACGAGCAATGTACGGGATTTAACGGATGTAACGGAGGTCATGAAGAGGGAATTGCTCACTAGCAATTAACAGCTAAAAACAAACAACTAACTATTAGCAATTACCCTGTTTTTATCGAACAAAAAACCGCTCTAAGCAGCTCGGCGACCGGAATCGAGTACAACTTCCGCCATCGTGAAATCGCGTTTAATCGCCAGATTGTTGAGATAGCCGATCGGATCGTCAGCATTAAACACCGAGCCGTCAAACAAGCTGAGAGAACCGCGAGTGTAAGTAATATCAGCCATCCCCAGCTCTCGCGCCGCCGTGCTGAACGCACCGACTCGCACCACCCGCTCCAGAATTTCCACCCAGTTGCGCGGGAACACAGTATCGCCCCAGCGCGCCATCTGCACCATGTGCCAGAGTTGTTCGGTGCGGCTTGGGCGATTCACCCCCTCTCCAGAAAACAAGTGGTGGGCGTATTCCCGCATCGGAGTATCGAGGTTGCAAGCAACAGATTTCGGGTCGCCTAGTTGGATGTAACTCTTATCAGTAGCGACGTATTCCCTTCCCGCGACAATTTCCGAAACCTCGGCGGCGTGATTTGGATCGGCGCAATAGTGGCAAGCTTCCAGCAAAGCTTTGACTAGAGCAATGTGAGTGTTGGGATAAGCATTTGCCCAGTCTTCCCGAACTCCGAGAATTTTCCCGGGGTGTCCGGGCCACAGTTCCAAATCTGTCGCCACCGTAAAGCCGACTCCTTCCATCGATGCCCGCAAGTTCCAAGGTTCGCCGACGCAGAAACCGTCAATAGTGCCGCCCTGCAAGTCAACGATCATCTGAGCCGGTGGGATATTTTTCAGCAACACATCCCGATCCGGGTCGATGCCACCGGAAGCCAGCCAGTAACGCAGCAACAGGTTGTGCATCGAAGAAGGGTGAACGATGCCCATACGGTGCGTTTGCGCGGGCGTTCTCTGGAGCATTTTTTTAAAGTCTGCCAGAGTGTAGATCCCTTGGTCGTAAAAGCGCCTGGCGAGGGTAATTCCGTTGCCATTGCGGCTCATGGTGAGGGCTGTAACCGTCGGAATCGGCTTCTCTTGGTGGCCCCCCAAGCTCAACCACACCGCCATCCCAGAGGGCATTTGAGCTGCGTCTAAGTAACCTGCGGCGATGCCGTCTACGATGCCGCGCCAGCTTGTTTCCCGCACGAGGTGGACTTCATCGAGACCGTGCTTGGCAAAAAAGCCTTTTTCTTTGGCGACAGCGAGGGGAGCACAGGCTGCCAGCGGAATAAAGCCGAGTTCGAGGTTGACTTTTTCTAGACCGTGGCGGGCGATCGCGGGTACTTTCCGCGCCCGCAGTTTTTTCACCCGCTTCTGCTGGTTGAGGAAGTAAATCATTTCGCTGCGTAGAGCGTAGTAGCTGGGGTGTGAGACTACTTCCATCCGTTTGCGGGGGCGGGGGATGTCTACTTCGAGAATGCCGCCAATCTTCGATTCTGGGCCGTTGGTGAGCATGACAATGCGATCGCTCAGCAACACGGCCTCATCCACATCGTGCGTTACCATCAGGGCGCTGATTTCGTACTCTTGGCAAATTTCCATCAACTTTTCTTGCAAGTTGCCGCGAGTCAAAGCATCCAAAGCGCCGAAGGGCTCGTCTAAGAGTAACAGTTTGGGGCGCAGGGCCAGAGCACGGGCGATCGCCACGCGCTGTTTTTGTCCGCCTGATAGCAGTGCGGGTTGCTTCTCGGCGTGGGGCGCCAAGCCCACCATATCGATGTGTTTTTGAATGATGTCGAGGCGTTCCGCCTTGGGTAAGCCACTCATCACCGAATCTACAGCTAGAGTAATATTTTCTCTGACCGTCCGCCACGGTAGCAGCGAATAGTTTTGGAATACTACCATGCGATCGGGGCCTGGCTGGGTGATTCTTTGCCCTTCAATTGTCACCAATCCGGATGTCGGCAAATCCAAACCTGCCACCATATTGAGCAGCGTAGATTTGCCACAGCCGGAGTGTCCAATTAATGAGATAAATTCGCCTTTTTTTATTTCCAGATCGATGCCTTTGAGGGCTATGTATGTGCCACCGTCGGATAAATTAAAAACTTTTTCGACTTGTTCTACTGCAATCAAAACAGACATGATTTTCTTGCCTTTTTTGTAGGTTTGTTATTTCGATAGCTGCTAATTAACTTCCCAGGCAGAGCCTAGAAGTAGAGTGGAGGGAGAGACGGGAAGCATAAATACTGTGACTCCGTTACCCGTAGAAGATTATCTACTGCTTCGCTCTTCTTCCCTCTTCTTCCTTCGTGTCCTAGCGCTTACGCGCCGCTTCGCTAACGCGTCTTCGCGGTTAAATAATCCTAATTCTTCCGGCATCAAAGAAGTAACTCAAAACTACTTTCCTTGACTAGGAGCAATCTTTTGCTGCAACCAAGCCATCATGCGATCGAGCAACAAACCAACAGCCCCAATGTAGAACACCGCTAACAGAATTTCGCTGATGTAGTTTTGCTGGTAAGCATTCCAAATAAAGAAGCCGATACCCGTAATCCCAGACATCACGATTTCCGCAGCAATAATCGCCAGCCAAGCCAAACCGATCGCAATTCTCAATCCTGTGAAGATATAAGGAAGCGCCGACGGAAACAAGATGTTGATGTAATATTCCTTTCGAGTAAGTTGCAGCACTTTCGCCACGTTGTTGTAATCGTCGGGAATTTGGCGAACACCTTCAGCCGTGTTGATTAAAATCGGCCAAACTGAAGTGATAAAAATCACGAACAAAGCAGCAGGTTCGTTTTGTTGCAGTGCAGCCAGGGCGATCGGCACCCAAGCCAAAGGCGCTACCATCCGCAAAAACTGGAAAATCGGATCTAAAGCCTTGTTCAAAAAGGGATTCGTACCTACCACAACTCCCATGCTAATTCCCACAGCGGCCGCGAGAGTGTAGCCTTTTGCCACCCGTTCCAAACTAGCCAAAGTCTGCCAAAATAAGCCGACTCCGTAGGTTTTGGAGTTCATGAAAGGATACATCAACAAGATCCGCGTCCGTTCGTCAGTCCAAACGCTGATCGGCCCTGGCAATTTAATAATTCCCAAACTCGACAGGAACTGCCAAACTAACAGAAATCCAATTACTCCCAAAAGTGGTGGCAAGATATTCGGGGAATTATTCTTCCAAAACTCTCCAAAAGCTCCTTGTGCATTGCCGCCTCTCCGACTTGTACTTACAGCCATGCTGGTAATCTCCTATGTCTGGTGGTGTATATTTTCGAGACTAAATTTCGAGACTAAATTATGGGAAACTAAGACCCCATCACACTTTTTTAATTGCCAAACTCTTGAGATAAGCTTCTGGCTTGTCCGGGTTAAATTCTGTGCCGTCAAAGAACTTCTCAACGCCGCGAGAGGTACTTTTCGGAATGTCAGCATCAGCAACTCCGGCTAATTTAGCTGCGGCTTTCCACAAATCTTCTCGGTTGACTTTATCGATGATTGTCTTAGAATCTGCCAAGGTTTTTGTTGGCAAGAAACCCCAGCGAACGCTTTCGGTTAAGAACCACAAATCGTGACTCTTGTAGGGATAGGAAACGTTGCCGATGTCGTCTTTCCAGTACAGCGGACTGCTCATTCTGTCGTTGATGTCTGGTTTGCCGTCGCCCATGACATACTTGCCTTCATAAGGAGGCGTCAAAACCGTCGGAGATACGTCAAAGAAGTTTCTTCCAGAAACAATGGCGACTAATTCGGCTCGATGTTCGGGCTTGTCGCACCACTGCTGTGCCTCAATTAGTCCTGCGAGTAGGGCTTCGGTGGCTTTGGGGTGTTTGTCTACCCAGTCGCCGCGAATTGCTAGATATTCCTCTGGATGTGCTTTCCAGATTTCGGACGTGAGGGCGGACATGAAGCCGATGTTTTCTTTAACAATCCGCAGCGGCCAGGGGTCGCCGGTGCTGAAACCGTCCATGCTTCCGGTTTTCATGTTGGCCACGGTTTGGGCGGCCGGTACCGTTAGCAGTTCGACATCTGTATCGGGATTGATGCCGTTAGCTGCCAGCCAGTAGCGAATCCACAAGTCTTGGTTAACTTTGGGGAAGGTGTAAGCTGCTTTGAAGGGCGTGCCTGCTTGTTTCAGGCCTTTGATGTAGTCTTGGGCAGCTTGATCTAGTTTAAGTCCCAGGCCTTTGCCTTGGTGTTTCGCCGCGATCGCAATTCCATTTCCCTGAGTGTTCAACTGGGCCAGAACATACATCGGGATTTGGACGCCGTTTTTGGTAATCAGACCTTTACTAATTTGATAAGGCATGGGCATTTGCCACTGGCCGCCGTCAATGCCGCCCCCTGCCGATCCGATTTCTACGTTATCTCTTGCCGAACCCCAGTTTGCTTGCTTAGCAATCGTGACTTCGGTCATGCCGTATTTGGCAAAAAAGCCTTTTTCTTGGGCAATGATTAAAGGTGCTGCTTCGACGATCGGGATATATCCCAATGTGATTTTAGTGCTTTCAATTCCTTCGACTCTTTTCTCATTTGCAACAGCCACTACTGAGGTAGCCGCGGGTATTGCACCGTCAGCACCGGCAGTTGCACCGGGTTCTGGGGGATTTCCCAAACAACCTTTGAGCAGTATTGAACCCAGGGCAGATGCACCTGCTTTGAGGATAAATTTACGCCGAGAAAGCGCAGAAAATTCATCTGAAAATCTTGTCATAGCCTAGCCTCGCTGCAATTCATAATCTTCTGTAACAACATTCACTGAAGCTTATCAACGCGCTTTTTTGCTGTTCGCTAATTGGGTTTAGCTAACTGTTTTGAGCGCTGGTTGGCAGGAGGGAGCAAAAGATTTATCGCTAGTATAAGTCTTTAAACTATCCCTGCTGATTTGACTTGTTTGATTAATATCGATATTTCGATCGGCCGAGTTATGTGAACTCACTTTTTGCAAGCCGCACGTTTCCTTGACTTGATAATTAACTCTACCGTACTATTGCCGAAATTATAAAACAATTATTAAATTCGATTGATAAGTAAATCTTTTGGGACTGCGCTCTCGATAAGGAGCCGTTGGGAAGAGCGATCGGGTTTGCTTATCAAAACTGGTTCAAACATCAAAACTGCTTCAAACTTAGACTTGCGGGCTAAAGGTTGTAGCGAATGGCGATCGGGGGTCATTCAAATCTCTTGTCAATAAGCTACAAATATCGCTACCAGCGCACATTTACTTTGTTAATATCTCTCTACTTTTTTCAGAGTTAATTGTAGTGTATTATACAGAAATAATTAACATTATAAGATTTTGCTGTTTTAAAAGGGTTAACTGGTTTTCATTGGTGGACGAAATTTGGCGCTTAATCGTAAGTAATTTACCAAACTAAATATTAAATCCTAAAACTTTAAAGTTCAGAAAATTAGAGGTACAAGATTATGACACTTATACTTGCAGACAAACACATTAATTTACAAAAGTCGATCGCAGTTACTTGTAGCGCGATCGTCCTAGCATTATGTGGAAGTGGACTATCTGCTGATGCCGCCGAAACGCGATCGTCCAACAGTAGACGAACATTTGCTGATTGGTGTCGCCAAAAAGCTGATTTGAGTCCTGAAGCTAAACATACTGTTGAGGTGCTGTTGAAAAAAGCTGAGACTACAAACTGTGATGAGGCCGATCGGAAACTTTCGAGTCTCATTGAACTCGACCTCATCAACAATTCTATCAGCGACATCAAACCATTGCAATCCTTGACCAACCTGACTGATTTAGACCTCACATTCAATCAAATCAGCGACCTCAAACCGCTAGAATCCTTAACTAATCTGAGCGATCTCGACATCAGGAGCAATAAAATCAGCGACCTCAAACCGCTAGAATCCTTAACTAACCTGACTGTACTCTCCCTCGGCGAAAATCAAATCGGTGACATCCAACCGCTAGCATCTTTGACTAACCTAAAGCGTCTAGAGCTCTGGAAAAATCAGATCGGTGACATCAAGCCGCTAGTATCTTTGACTAACCTAACTTTGCTCTGGCTCAGCGAAAATCAGATCGGTGACATCAAACCGCTAGTATCTTTGACTAACCTGACTTCACTCAACCTCAGCTACAATCAGATCGGCGACATCAAACCGCTAGTATCTTTGACTAAACTGACTTCGCTCTGGCTCGACAAAACTCAAATCGGCGACATCAAACCGCTAGCATCCTTGACTAACCTGAAACAGCTCTTCCTCTACAACAATCAGATCGGTGACATCAAGCCGCTAGCATCCTTGACTAGCTTGACTGAACTCTGGATCAACAACAATCAGATCGATGACATCAAACCGCTAGCGTCCTTGACTAACCTGACACAGCTCGACCTCAGCCACAATCAGATCGATGACCTCAAACCGCTAGCATCTTTGACTAACCTGACCGATCTCTTGCTCGACAGCAATGAAATCAACGACATCAAACCGCTAGCATCTTTGACTAACCTGACCGATCTCAGGCTCGACAGCAATGAAATCAACGACATCAAACCGCTAGCATCTTTGACTAACCTGACTTATCTCCGGCTCGTCAACAATCAGATCGGTGACATCAAACCGCTAGCATCTTTGACTAACCTGACTGAACTTTGGCTCAACGGAAATCCGATCGCTCCCAAAACTTGTCCCCTCAAACCAGAGTCTATCTGTCATTGGGAACCCTTAAATTAAATGCTAAAACTTTACAGGCGGTAGGGTGCGTCAGTGGGAAAATCCGAGTTTATCGTGCTCACCACAAGCCTGACGCACCATACAGGTTAATGGTGAATTAGTTGGGCGGATCGAACCGGTTCACCGACAAAGCAACACCGATCATCGGCAGAGCGACGCCGAAGCAAATCAGCCACTGATCCAGATTCATCGGAGCCGTCTCAAATATGCGATTGACAAACGGAGAATTAGCAAAGATGATCTGCAAAATTATCGCCAGGACAATTCCCACACCGAGGGCGGGAGCGCCGCTAACTTCTTCCTTAGAACCGCTAAATTTAGCAATCAAAGAAGGCAACAACTGGCTGAGACTCAACAGGTAAAAAATTCTCCCCATTACCAAAGCTTGAATCGCCATCGTGCGGGCAAGTTCCAAGGTTCCCCAAGGAGCTTGGCGTACCCATTCAAACATTCCGAAAATCAGAGTCCAGTTGTAAAGAGAAATAGCGATGATCCGCTTGATCCGATTTCCGGTGAGGAAAGCTTCGTTTACCGGTCGGGGCTGCTGTTTCATGACTCCCACTGACTTGGGCTCGAAAGCCAGAGGCACAGTCATGGTGATCGAGTTGAGCATATTCAGCCAGAGAATTTGTAGCGACAAAATCGGCAATTCTCGACCTAGGAGCGTGCTGAGCAAAATTGTCATTGACTCCCCGCCGTTGACTGGGAGAATGAAGCTAATTGCTTTGAGCAGATTTTTGTAAACAGATCGCCCTTCTTCAACAGCAGATTCGATCGAAGCAAAGTTATCGTCAGTCAGGATCATGTCCGCGGCTTCCTTAGAAACCTCCGTACCGCTGCCCATCGCAATCCCGATATCCGCTTGTTTGAGAGCGGGCGCGTCGTTAACGCCGTCTCCCGTCATCGCCACGATTTCGCCTTTCTGCTGCAAGGCTTCTACGAGGCGGAGTTTTTGTTCGGGGGCGACGCGGGCAAAAACTGAACCTGCTTCTACAGCTTCGGCGAGTTCGTTCTTGCTCATTTCGGCGAGTTGGGCGCCGGTGTAGGCTACAAGTTCTCTGTGGTGTTTAGTTTTGCGGAATCCCATGCGGCGGGCGATCGCCTTGGCTGTAGCGATGTGGTCGCCGGTAATCATTTTGACTTGGATGCCGGCGGTTTGACAAGCTTGGACGGCTGCGATCGCTTCTGCCCGCGGCGGGTCAATCATGCCTTGGAGTCCCAAGAAAACCAGGCCTGACTCCAAATCCGAGTGATCGACGGAATTTTGGCTTTGGGGTACTGGCTTTTTCGCTAAAGCTAAGACGCGCAAGCCTTGCTTTGCCATTTCATCGACTTGATGGTGAATTTGTTCGCGATCGACTTTTACCGGATTTCCTTGAGTGTCGAGACTGGAACCGCAGCGGCCGAGAATGGATTCTACTGAACCTTTGACGTACAAAATTTTGCCACCAGTGGGAGTTCGGTGCAAAGTTGCCATGTATTGAAACTGAGATTCAAAGGGAATTGAATCCAGTCGCGGCATTGACTTTTCTAAAGTTTGCTGGCTCAATTCTGCTTTTTTACCAACAGCAATTAACGCTCCTTCTGTCGGATCTCCAACGACTATCCAATCATCATCTTTAAATTCCAAGTGAGAGTCATTGCAAATCATTCCGGCTTGCAAACATTCTTGCAAAGTTGGAGCTTGACTGACAGTAATTGGCAGTTGGTTGAGTTGAATTTCACCTTCCGGGCTGTATCCGTTACCCGTAACCGAGTAGGATGCGCCGCCAGAATAGATTTCTTGCACCGTCATTTGGTTTTCCGTCAAAGTTCCGGTTTTGTCGGAACAGATGACTGTAGCGCCGCCGAGGGTTTCGACTGCGGGCAATTTGCGGACGATCGCGTGGCGATTTGCCATCCGGGAAACGCCTACGGCTAGGGTGACGGTAATGACGGCGGGTAAGCCTTCGGGAATTGCGCCGACAATCAGGGCGACTGCGGGTTCGACTGCTTCTTTAAAGGCTGAAACCCCCGCAGGGACTGGCCGCCCCAATCTGACGGCGAAGGTCAAGGTTGCCATTCCCAGCACGAATAACAGCCAGTTTTGACTGAATTGGTTGAATTTGCGGGTTAAGGGGGTGGTGAGGTCGAGGTGCCGATCTAATAGTTGGGAGATTTTGCCGGTTTCGGTTTTATTGGCGATCGCAATTACGATGCCGCTACCTTGGCCAAAAGTGACAAAACTGCCAGCGTAGGCCATGTTATCCCGTTCTGCTAGTGGCGTTTCTTTTGGCAGAACTATGTCTCCAGACTGTCCTAATTCTTTTTCGACAGCAACAGATTCCCCGGTGAGTCCCGATTCGTCGATTTGCAAGTCGCGCACTTTCACTAAGCGCAAGTCTGCCGGTACTTTGTCGCCGGAAGTCAGGATTACTAAGTCGCCGACTACGAGTTCTTTGGAGGGAATCCTTAATTTTTTGCCACCCCGAATTACTGTGGCTTCGGTGGTGACAGCTTGGGCTAGGGCTTCAATTTTTTTCTCGGCTCCAGCTTCTTGGATGAAACTAATAGTAGCGTTGGTGGTTGTTACGCCCCAAATTACGCTAGCGTTTAGCCATTCTCCGATCACTGCTTTGATTAAACCTGCACTCAGCAAGATGATCAGGAGGGGTTGGTTAAATTGCAGGATAAATTTTAACCAGGCTGGTTTCCCTGCTTTAACCGTTAGTTCGTTGGGCCCGAATTTCTGTTGGCGATGGTTGGCTTCTGTCGGTTCTAAACCGCTTTCCAGGTTGGTTTCTAAGATAGTTGCAACCTTGGATATTTCTAGGTAGTGCCAATATTGCTCTGCTACGTCTACATCGTTGGCGGATCTTGATGGCATGATTCTTCCTGGATATTTGGGGTGTCTGACGAACTTCGATCGCTCATTAATAGGCACGCTCAATACAACTCATCGCTCGTTGGAGCGTGAATATATTGAGCGGCCTAATTGTTTGTTGATTGCTTTAACGGGCTGTGACTTACATCTATATTACAACGGATGTGGCCGTTTGTGGCAAGAGATTTGGGGAATTTTTTCCGGCGCTAAATCTTGTTTGGGACTTGGTGGCTAAGGTGGGGAAAAGTCGATCGAGTCGCTTGACATTTGGCAAATTTTAGGTGTGGTTAAAGAAATAGGGAATAACGCAGGAGGCAAAAGAAAAATACTCCCACTCCCCGAGTCTCCTCCTGCCCCGCTCCCCCACGGACGATCGCATAAATGTTAAAACCTAGTGAAGCGACCATATTCTGAACTTATGGAAATACTTGTGACGCTGGTGCTGGGTTCGGTGCTGTTTGTCTGGGCAATGCGGTTCGGGCGGGTGTTAGTTCGATCGTCCGTTACTGCTAAGGATTTGTTTAATGGCAGAAATTCGAGCGCCCTGGCTTTCGCGATGCCATCGCCTGCGATCGTTTTGACTTGGATGTCGGCTGTTTGACAAGCTGGGAGGGCTGCCAGATCAATTCATGACTCAATGCTATCAATTGCTAGTCTGCTCGCCCAAAACACTCAGCGCCCTTTAGACAATTGAATTGAGATTTTGGGCTGCATCGTTCAATTGTTGAGTGCCTAATTTGGTTTGAGTAATACCACTAGCGGTTTCTTTTGCCGATAGGTTGAGGGTGTTCATCGCCTCCACTACTTGTTGAATGGCCACTGCTTGTTGTTGGGCAGTTAGAGAAATTTGTTGATTGTTCAATACCACATTATTAACAGCAGTTGCTACTTGCGAGAAAGCTGCTGCCGTTTCTTGACTGATTTTGGTCCCTTCTTCTACTGTTTTAGTACCTTCCTGTGTCACCGTTACAGTGGAATTGATCGCATTCTTGATATCATCGACAAGGCGGTTAATTTTCTCGGCAGATTTCTTACTCTTATCTGCTAGTTTGCGGATTTCTGTGGCTATGACAGTAAAACCTTTGGCGTTTTCGCCCGCCCGGACTGCTTCTACTGAAGCATTCAGTGCCAGCATATTTGTTTGATTGGCTAAATCTGTTACATCAGTAGAGATATTGCCAATCTGATGGGTTTGTTCGCTCAAGTTCAGAATTTGTGCTGCGATAGCCCCGACATTTTCTTTCAATATTGTCATCGATTCCAGGGTTTGCTCCACTGCTAGGGTTCCCTTTTCAGTGATCTGTAAAGCTTGCCGTGCAGATTCCGCACCTGCTTGGGCTTGCTGGGCTGATTGTTGGGAAGTAGCGCCCAACTCATCCATTGTGATTGTAGTTTGATTTACAGATCTAGATTGCTGTGCGGCTGTGCGTTCCTGTTGTTCAACTGTGGCAGCAATCTCTGTGGAAGAACTAACAATCATATTGACTGACTGATTCATTCTCTTGGCAATGCCTGAAGCAATCCACAGAGCGATCGCAATTGCCGTAAGTGCAGCTAAAGCAGTGCTTAAAATCACGACTGTAGTCAGGAACTGCAAAGCTTGAATTTGCTCTTTTTCTCTGCTAGCTAAAATCTCTGCCTGGGTGCTTTCAAACTCCTTAGCTATAGCATCAACCTGACGAAGCTTTGGTACAATTTGTGTCTTCCACAAGTTAATTCCATCGTCTCGCTTACCTCGATCAACCAAAGAAAAGGCTTGTCTATAGCCTTGGTCTATCTGATCTTGTAATACATTCATTTGATCTAGTCGCTGGAGCTGCTTCGGGTTTTGAACCCGATTAAGTAAATCTTGATAGAAGTAGTCAAAGCTATTTACTCCTTCATTGTATTCAGTTAAGAAAGCACTCTCTTGTCTCAAAAAATAGCCGCGAGCAGCTTTTTGCATACTTGAGAATCCCAGTTCAATATCTTTTATGCCTATAACAATAGCATTAGAATTATTTAGAATTTTTGCTTTATCTTCTACTTTTTTAGCATTAAAGAAAACCAAACTAGCAGCTCCAACTGAAAGCACAATCGGTATGGAATATCCCCACAGGATACGCTCTCTTAATTTGGTGGCTTTGAAGTTAAGCATCTTAACATTTTCCTATAATTACAAAAAATACTCTATCGCCTTCAAATTAATGGGAACTCCCTATCCGAGTAACATCAGTTTTCTCAGATTTAAGTTAGCAAACATAGCAATATCTCCTTTGCGGTTAGGTAGCTGAATTATCTGATTGTCAACCATTGATTCAGACTCATCAAGAAAAATCTGGTAAAACTTAATATCGAGCAAGCTATTAAGGTCAAAGTCTTTACGATTGAGGGTTGTTTTGCCGGCTTCGATTTAGGATACATCCTGTTTATTCGATTGTAGCGGGAAATTGAGGAACGAAACCCAAACATCGCCAAATTCTCTCTCCCACTCTTCTTCTCTCCCACTATTGATTGGGCTCCGCGATCGACTTGGAGCGTGTTACAACGTAGTTAAGCAACAAAATTTTGAGTTCATGGAAATAGTAGTGACGCTGGTGCTGGGTTCGGTGCTGTTTGTCTGGGGAATGCGCTTCGGGCGAGTGTTAGTTCGCTCGGGAGTGACGGCTAACGATTTGTTTAAGGGCAAAAATTCGATCGCCCTGCTGTTTTTGGGTTTTTATATTGCTTTGCTGCTACTGGCTCTAAATATGCCTCAAATGCCAGCTTTGCCGATCGAGTGGCGCTTTCACGGGATGCAAGTTACTTGGACTTTGCTACGAGTGATGTTGATGGGAGTCTGCGGTATTGGCTTTAGTATAAGTTGGTTGACAGCGCGATCGCAAGTAATCGCAGTAATTTTAATTTGCTTGTTGGGATTGGGAGGATTTACAGGCGCTGAAAACTATTTTATGGCGCCAATTTACGCTGATTTAATAAATAATTTGCAGCCAAACGGTGTGTTTCGACAAACATCTAACAGCAGTTGCGCGCCGGCGGCGCTAGCAACAGTGTTAAGGCGTTGGGGAATCGATGCGACGGAATCGAGTGTAGCGCGTTTTGCCGGGACGAGTCGCTTGGGAACTTCCATGCCGCAGTTAATTATAGCAGCAAGAGCTTTGGGCGTAAATGCGATCGAACTAACGCCAACTTGGGAGCAAATTCAGCAAATTAACCGCCCCGGAGTGCTAGCAGTTTGGCTGTTTGACGGCCCTCGGAAGCTACCCCACGCGGTCGCTTTGCTGGGAATGAATGACAGTGTAGCTGCGATTGGAGACCCGGCGCGGGGCAGGATTTTCTATTTAGATAGGGCCACTTTTGCCCAGATTTGGCGAGAGGAATACGTGCCGATTTTCCGGTCTGCCGATATCTTGTTAAGCAATCAGCAAGCTATTGACTATTTGAGTAAATTAGGATATAATTCGGGTAATTTGCAAGCAGATATTGAGCGCTTTCAAAAAGACAAAAAATTAAAAATCAGCGGTCACTTAGACCGGATGACTGAGTTAATGTTGAGCGGCAGTTTTTTGGAAGGAGTCCCCCGATTGGATGGGAAATAGTGCTTACAAATCATCAAGCGCAGAGCACTCTTGACCGACAGAAAATAGGAATCCTGCGGTTTTTTTTCAAACAATCTTTGAGTTATTCGTTCATAGCGATCGCAAATATTAGATCGCCCCAGCAGACGATCAACGATCGCACCTTCGTAGCATGGCTGCATGAAATTACCCATATAACCGTAGGCAGTTGCATCTGATTCCTCCTCTATTTTGAGCGTTGCAGAATTTGAGGAGGATTCTTGTGGGGAGTAGGGTTAGGCGTCCCCCCCGCTGTGAAAATACACGCCTTAGGGGTACGAGAGTCCATGCCACAAAACCCTCAAAATCATCCCGCAATTATGCAACACCCTATTTTTAGGGTCGATCGCACCTTGGCTACCCCTCACCGTTTTTGACAATTGGGAACAGTTGAATCGCTTTTTTTAGGCTCAGACAGCTTGACTTCCCATCCCGGTAAATTCCACCAATTAACTCGCTGATTCGGCTGAATCCAAAAGTTTAGTTGCGTGATCTTGCCATCCTCAAATCTGAGTGTAGGAAAGTTAGGATAACTGGTATCATCGGTTTCGCGATAAGTGCGTCCCAGGTAATTTAGGCAGGCCCTTAATCCATCACTAATTCCCAATTCTTCCACTCCCTTTCCCTTCAATTTGGCATCATCGTAGCTGAAAGAACCGTTGAATGAATTCCCCGCTAACCCGCCTTTGGTAACAGTGATGGTGAAATCGTAGGTTACGGGAACTGCGTAGGCTTCGGTTGCAGTGACAACTGTGCTCATAAGAGTCGTGGCGATCGCCACCGAGAGTTTTGAAATTGCTTGCACACTCGCCTTCCGAAAAAGAACAACACTATAAATTTCGCTTCCAGTCATCGGGAAACTCCTTGATTACACTTCTCTAGTAAGTGATTTTTCGGATATGATATCATACGTAATCCGTTAAATGCGATCGTAGCCGACTTCCCAGCTAACAAAAATTACCGCCTCTGCTTAATCATGTATACTTTTTTTGCACTGAAAACCCCAAGAGTAAACCCTAGTCTTTAGCAGAAATTCGATCGCCCTAGCTTTTTTGGGTTTTTATATTGCTTTGCTGCTACTGGCTCTAAATATGCCTCAAATGCCTGTTTTGCCGATCGAGTGGCGCTTTCACGGGATGCGAGTTACTTGGACTTTGCTACGAGTCATGTTGATGGGAGTCTGCGGTATTGGCTTTACTGTAAGTTGGCAGGCGGCGCGATCGCAAGTAATCGCAGTAATTTTAATTTGCTTGTTGGGATTAGGAGGATTTACAGGCGCTGAAGCCTATTTTCTGGCGCCAATTTACGCTGATTTAATAGATAATTTGCAGCCAAACGGTGTGTTTCGGCAAACATCTAACAGCAGTTGCGCGCCGGCGGCGCTAGCAACAGTGTTGAAGTGTTGGGGAATGGATGCGACGGAATCGAGTGTAGCTAGGGAGGCCGGCACCAGTCGCTTGGGAACTTCCATGCCACAGATAATTGTGGCAGCAAGAGCTTTGGGTGTCAATGCGATCGAACTGGCGCCGACTTGGGAGCAAATTCAGCAAATTAATCGCCCCGGAGTGCTAGCAGTTTGGCTGTTTGGCGGCCCTCTGAAGCTACCCCACGCGGTCGCTTTGCTGGGAATGAATGACAGTGTAGCTGCCATTGGAGACCCGGCACGGCGCAGGGTTTTCTATTTAGATAGGGCCACTTTTGGCGCGAGGAATACGTGCCGATTTTTCGTTCTGCGGATATCTTGTTAAGTGACAAACAAGCTAAGGATTATTTGAGTAAATTAGGATATAATAGCGGCGATTTAAAAGCAGATATCGAGCGCTTTTAAACAGATAAAAAATTGCCAGTCAGTGGCAAACTAGATAGGATGACTGAATTAATGTTGAGCGGAGCTTTTTTGGAGGGAGTGCCGAGATTGGATGGGAAATAATGATTAGTATAAATAATAGTTCGCAGAGGAAATAGTGATTTTGTAGCGGCGAATATCTATGAATGCTAAAATAGCTAAAATTCTGTCAATGGTGCGTAAGTCCTACATAAGTTGACAAAAACAAAGCGTGACTAATAAAACCTTCTCCAACGGCTACGCATTGCTTGTGGGCATCGGTGTCGATCTACCCGTCACTGTCAAAGATGCTACTGCTGTATATAATCTGCTGATTGACCCCAGTCACGCTGCTTACTCAACAGAACAAGTTGCCCTCCTCACCGAAACTTCTGCGACTCGGCAGCAAATTCTTGCTGAATTCGATCGGCTGATTGAACAAGTCAGTCAGAATCCGGAGGCGACTGTAATTGTGTATTACTCCGGTCATGGGGGCTCAATCAAGGGTTCAGATGGATCGTCTGAGTATTTTCTAGTACCCTATGACTTTAACAGGAGCCGAATAGCAGATACAGCTATATCAGGCAGAGAGTTTACTGAGAAGATTGAGGCGATTAAAGCTCGTAAGCTCGTTGTTCTCCTAGATTGCTGTCACGCTGGAGGTGTTCCTGCACTGAAGGAATTTGATAAAAGTTTTACCAAGTCGCCAGTGCCACCTGACCTGTTGAATGTATTGGGATCAGGCAGTGGTAGGGTAGTAGTTGCTTCATCAAGAGAAAACGAGTATTCCTATACAGGTAATCCTTACAGTGCTTTTACTGCTTGTCTACTGGAAGCACTACAAGGCAAGGCAGCCGTCAATAAGGATGGTTATGCTCGCATCCTTGATGTCCTGATTTACCTATTTGACCAAGTACCTAAGCGAGCATCGGGTCCTCAACATCCCTTCGTTAATAAGGTTTTAGGCTTGGGTGATAACTTCCCCCTCTGCTACTATGCAGGCGGCAGTAAGTTTCTACCAGGGGAGTCGCCTTCTCCTGAGTTTACTCCTGCACCAACTAGCCTAAATTCTGGACAACGACGACGAATGGAACAGAAACGAGATGCCCTGCAAGGTGAGTGGAACTTACGGAGTGAGAAGGTAAAACGGATGCGGACGGACTTTGCGATCGAAACTGCGACAGCAATTAAGTTTCAACTGGAACAGCAGCTTTTGGATGAAGAGGCTAGATTAGCCCATTTAGGGGCTGAACTGGATGCTATTGAGCAAGCACTTCCCTAAATCTGATGCTGACGCAGCACCATCTAACTAATGTCTTCTGCCAAAAGCTCTACTCATGTGATTGTTATCACGGCTGTACAGAACAGCCCAAAGCTAGGCTGTCTCTAATTTTTTTTTCAAAAAAATATGAACGATCTCAAAATTGCCTTTATTTCCAGTCATCGCTTTGAAGATGGTGCTGCGATCCGAGGAGCTGTACTTGTAGCTGACTATGAGACGAAGCCATTGGAGTTTCGCGTCACTGCTCCCGTGCGTCCTACCCTCTTCCAGAAAACCTTATACGGTGAATTGCTGGATGAGCATATTCTTGTAGAACTTATAGCAGTTCCATTACTGGCTGAACTCAAAGAAAAGCCTCAGATCATCTTAGTACGTGACCCACTCTTTCTTGGAATTAACGCTAGACAAATGATTCCTACAGTTTTGATTTTGAAAGAAGATGAGCTGAAATTTGGCCAAAATAATCCCACAGCACAATTAGATTCTGCTTTAGGTCATCCTCCTCTTATTCTGAAAACTTCAGATAAGTTTAGCAAAGAACTAAACAGCATACGAGAGCAACTGGAGTCGATATATTCTCGTAGAGATTTACTGGAAGCATTCTCACGTAATAGCCTAGCGTGTCAGGAAGTACATAATCAGAGGCTTGGAGAGTAGTCTATATGGTACTGATACGCACTATTTCAAGACAAATAACCAAGACAACCTCTGGAATTAGAAAACCTGCTTGCTTTCTGAAAAGTTTTCGGATAGTCCTTCCCCAGATTTCAGATAATCTGTGTCTGATTATTTCAAAAGTTAAAGTTTCTGAAAATCTTTTACCTGTTTTTCCTTCAGTCTTTGAAATAAGTGAGCCACTTCAGACTCCTACCAACTTTGAAATTGTAGAAAATTTATTTATTCCTCGTTTAAACATTTTTGATTGCACAGAGCTATTAATCGTTAATAATTGGGTGTCGGAGAACTTAGTAGAGTTAATTTATCAGCCAGACACTTTTGAATATGATTACCCAGTTGAGCAGACATCCATTTCAGAAAACTTATTTGAACCACTGGAAGCGGAAAAGCCAAAAGGAAAAGCCTTTGAAGATGAGACTCAACAGCTTAGAAGAAATCTCCCAAATCTTGGAGACGATGAAAAACTCCGTTTAATTGATCAGGCTCAGAAAGACTATTCTCTAACCAAACAAGTAGATGTTTGGGATTTATTAAAGCCTTTACTACAACCACCTTTATTATTTGATTTTCCTGATGATCTTGATTTTTATCAGCCTTTACGAGGATATCAACAGGAAGGAATTGGCTGGTTAGTGGCTAACTCATCAGCCTTACTTGCGGACGAAATGGGTACTGGTAAAACCGTCCAAACAGTAAATGCAATACGTCTTCTTTTCAGGAAAGGAAAAATTAAATCTGCATTAATTGTTTGTCCTCCTGCTGTAATTGGTAGCGTTGGGATAAGCATTGAAACTGAAAAACCCGAGGGATGGAGCGGACATTTCTACCTTTGGGCACCAGAACTATTGGTAACGGTTATTAGAGGCAGTAGGGAACACCGTAAGTTAGCCTGGGAAACTCCAGTTCATGTGTATATTACAACCTATGATACTATTCGTAATGATTTATCTGAGGGTTTATTAACTGATTTAAATAAGTTTGATTGTGTTGCTTTAGATGAAGCGCAGAACGTAAAAAATAAAAATTCTGGTCGTTCTAAAGCAGTTCGTCAATTACAAGCCCAATATCGATGGGCATTAACTGGTACACCGATTGAAAATAGCATAGAAGATGTTAAATCACTTTTTGAATTTATTGAACCAGGTTTATTTAACTCAGGTATTAATTATTCAAATCAAGGAATCAAAGACACGATAAAGCCTTATATGCGTCGTCGATTAAAGCAGGACGTTTTAAAGGATTTACCTGAGAAAACTTATCAAGAGAATTGGTTGGATTTAGATGACGAACAACGGAAGGCTTACAATAATGCTCTGAATGCAGGTCGTCTAAATATTAAGAACTCTTTGGGTAATGAAAGTCAAGTTCAAACTCACATTTTTGCGCTTATAGGAAAGTTGAAGCAAATTTGTAATTTTGCTGAAGGGAAAGATGAAAGTCCAAAGACGGAACGATTACTTGAATATCTTGAAACAATAGTAGCCAACAATCAGAAAGTACTTATCTTTTCTCAGTATGTTCCAGAAGGAGTGGATAAACTGGCAAAATTATTACACAAGCAAGGGATTCGCTTTGTATTGTATAAGGGTGGAATGTCTGAGCAGGAACGCAATCAGGTAATGAGTGATTTTCGCAGTAAGCCAGATGTCAATGTTTTCCTCGCCACAATTAAGTCGGTTGGTTTTGGTGTGACTTTGACAGAAGCTTCCTATGTAATTCATTTCGATCATCTATGGAATCCTGCACAAATGCAAAATGCTGAAGACAGAGCACACCGAATTGGACAAACAAAGAATCTGACGGTGTACAGTTTTTGGATGAAGGGTACAATTGAGGAACGGATTAAGAAGAAGTTAACCGAGAAGCACCTGCTTGTCGAAAATGTTATCAATCCTCTTGCTGTTGAAGCAGTTGAAAATCCTATAACTACCGAAGAGTGGTTAGACATCTTAGGCATTGAGACTGTGCAGAAGGCTAAGGCTGAACCAGCAAGTAAAGAAACTGTCACGGCACGAAAACATCAGGGAGCGTGTCACTTTTGCAATAAGTATAAATGCTTAAAAAAGCAGAATAGTAGCTTTGAGCTATTGTTGAGCAAAA
>NZ_JAUBRO010000059.1:0-38989 GCF_036701945.1 Microcoleus sp. MON1_C1
CCCTAATCCTTTATAGGACTGGTTTCTAGCCAACGATTCGCACGTTCTGTCCCCAAGCGTTTATTTCGGCGTGCCCCGCCGTATTTAAAGAAATTCCTGCCTGCTTCAATCCTTTCCTCACAATGTTAATTCCCGCATTGTGATCGCGATCTAACGTTGTACCACAATTACAAATATGAGTGCGAGTTGACAGCGTTTTTTTAACCAAGTTGCCACAATTTGAACACTGTTGAGAAGTGTACTGAGGATTGACAGCAATTACCGTTTTTCCGTACACCTTCCCAAAATATTCCAGCCATTGAGCAAACTGTGACCACGCTGCATCACTAATTGATTTAGCAAGCTTATGATTCTTGACCATATTCTTAACCTGAAGTTCTTCGTAGGCTACAAAATCGTTAGATTTTACCACGCACAACGCCGTCTTAATGGCGAAGTCTTTACGCTGCCTTGTGACCTTCAGGTGCTTTCTTCCTAACTTATTGATCGCTTTCTTCCGATTACCAGAGCCTTTCTTTTTTCTAGAAACTCGTCTCTGCAATCTTTTTAAAGCTTTTTCGCTTTTTCGGAGATACCTAGGGTTGGCAACTGTTTGACCATCGCTATCGGTGTAGAAATGGTTGAGTCCTACGTCTATTCCGATAGCTTTCCCAGTGAGAACAAGCTCCTCTTTTCGCTCCACGTTGATACAGAATTGGGCGTAGTATCCGTCAGTACGACGCACAATTCTGATTCTTTTTATCTCATTGGGTGCATAAAAATGCCTATCCCTATTACCGATTAGTTTAAACTTTCCCGCTGCGAAACCGTCTTTAAGAGTCAAACACCTTTTGTCGGCAGAAAGCGCCCAACCCGAAGTTTTGTATTCGACGGATCTAGTATGTTTTTTAAACTGTGGGTAGCCCTTTTTTCCTGGTTGCTTAGCTTTGCAATTAGCGAAAAAACGTTGGATAGCAAAAATGGCACGTTCTGCCGAAGCTTGACGTGCCATTGAATTAAGCTTGCCTGCCCATTCAAACTCTTTTGCCATGACGGCACATTGTTTGTATAGGTCAACAAGCTTAATTCCTTGATTGTCCATCCAATATCTAAGAGTTTTATTTCTGACAAATTGAGCTGTTCTGATCATCTCGTCGATGACCTGATATTGCTGTGCTTTGCCTTATAATTTAAACTCTAAGACTATCATGCGATTAGTTTACCACACCTGCAAATACTTTTCTCGTTTATGCGTTTACTCCATCAATCTTTACAACAAGAAACAGAATTAAAGCCGTCCTAGAAGGACGGGGCTTTAGACCCAATTTTTTGGTAATTAGAAGCGTCAACGCGGTCTGCATTGAAAAGCTTTTGTCCCGGCGGATCGGGTAGGTGATTAACGAGCCGACTCTGGTAGAGTGTCACGGCTTGTCCCATCGCACCCCCAAGCATAGATAAGCCGATAATCCACCGCCGACGGTCATGTGAGGGTTCTTTCCTTGACGCAGCTCCTCACTCAGTTGTTTGGGGTCCATAAAGGGCAATCCTCAATAAAAACGTATGCGTTAACGGTCACATCAGCCATACACGAAGCGTTTCCATGAAAATGAATAGGATAGGCACTAGGAACCCAATTCAACGACGCGATCGTCCTGCGCTGAAAGTGTATAGATTTCTCATCATTTTATGGATTCAGTTTGATGCGTACCACTTACCTAACAGGTACTTGTAAATAAAGCGCTGTATTTCAAGCTCTTGTATAGAAAAGCTTCAACTCGGTTAATATTATGTCCCTTCTTTAGGTAGACCCTTAGACAAAGTAACAGGATTAAAGTTTAGTAGAGGCCTTTGTAGTGAATAAAATCCTTTTATGGAAAAATGAAGAAGAAATTTTTGTATCGGCTTAATAAGTAGGGGGAGCACTTCTTCTAGTTGCCAAGACAAGCCCAAGGGATGAAGAGATGTAGATTTAATGGTGGATACTCTGGGCAACCTTCCCGGCGACTTCCTCAATTGGGAGTTCTTGATGTTGAAGCCTTTCCAGTTAGGAGTTCAGAAGTATATTGACCTTCTGGACAACATCTATTTTGAAAGCAAACTAATCAATTTTCTCCGGATGGAAAAGTGGCTTTTTGATAGTCCCGACCAAGCTGGAGAGGCTTACCGACTGTTCATGAAAGATTTCTCTCAGGGAAACAAACTGATTCAAGGTCAGGTTGAGATTGGCAACAAGCGAGTGGATCTGGGAAACATCCGCATCCCGATTTTGAACATTTACGCCGAGCAAGATCCTCTCCTCCAGCATCTTCCTTAGCTCTTAAGACATATATTGCTAGCGAAGACTACACCTTGCGCTCCTTCCCAGTTGGGCGCATCGGGATGTACGTCAGCAATAAAGTGCAGCGAAACCTTCCTTCAACTATCGTCGATTGGCTTAAGGCGCGATCGTAGAAAAACCCATGCTGGTGTTCTGCCTCACCACGATGCCTTCGTTTGCTGCGATCGCCCACTTAGGTGTGTGTAAACGGGTGTTTCCTTTTGGCAACCCTGTCCCTTCTACACAACCTAGCTTAACGTTAATATCCATCTAACAGTAGACAAGAAAAGAGCTTCCTTGATGGTACTCTATGACCATCTATTAAAGATAAGCAGTCCCATAATTAAAACGTAATTCAACACCCCAAACTCAGCACGCTAGGGGGGTGTTAATTAAAACAAACGTTGAACGGCAAGAGTACCTTAGCTAACAAAGAGAGAGGCTGTATGGCTCAAACAAAGAACGATTCAGAAATCTTGCCGGAGGATTTTAGTGGCCCATCCGCGGATAACGCCTTAATCGAGCCGAAACAAGACCGATTAGGATATGCACCCTTCGCCAAACATCTTGCAGACAGTATTTGCCAAATGAACTTTCCTGAAGGGTTCGTTATTGCAGTTTACGGTTCATCAGGGTTTGGCAAATCCACACTATTGAACTTTTTAACGTACTATCTCAAGCAAAAGCCAGAGAGCGAGCAACCTATTATTGTCCCTTTTAATCCCTGGTTATTTTCTGGGGGCGAAGACATCACAAGGCGCTTTATTGGTCAATTACAGACTGTTTTGAGCCAATTTAAAGCTATCCCCAAAGGCTTCCTAGGTCGAATAACCAATCTGGCTAAAGCAGTTTCTGAAATTCCTATTCCTTACGCTCAAGCTAGTAAGGCACTTGTAAAATTATTTGACGATAAAGAAAAGGAGACTTCCGACTTAAAAGAAGAAGTCGAAGATACACTCGAAAAGCAGCATCCGCGAATCGTAGTAACCATTGACGATATTGACAGGCTCTCCGCTGAAGAGATTAGTCAATTATTTTATCTTATTAAATCAATTCCAAACTTTACTAACGTTGTCTATTTGCTCGTTTTCGATCAAGAAGTTGTTATCAAAATCCTCGCAGATAAACAACCTTTACCCGGAGACACCTACCTCAATCAGATTGTTCAAGCTTCTTTTGAGTTACCTCTCCCCGATAAAACCTCACTCCGCAAGCTACTTTTTGAAAAACTCAATGGCATACTGGCTGACGCGCCAAAGCCACTACTCAATCAAAATCGCTGGGGCAATGTTTATTTACAAGGGATAAACCACTTTATTACCAACCCTCGCGACATTACTCGTCTAGCCAACATCTTAACCGTGACATACCCAGCGGTGAAAGGTGAAGTGAACCCAGTTGATTTAATTGCTCTTGAGTGCCTGCGAGCCTTTCGCCCAACGATCTATGACATAATCCGCAAAAATCCTAAATTCTTTGCGGGAAATGTGGATGCGGAAGGTTCTCTAATTCCGACATTGGACGAAATCAAAGATTTTCATTATTCGTGGCTGGCTCAGTTTGAAGATGAAGATAAAGAACCAATCAAACGGCTGTTATTGCACCTTTTTCCTAAATTAGAAGGTGTTTGGTATAATACCTATCCCCCTGCCCAGGACGAGTCAATATGGGCCAAGCAATTACGTATTTGCAGCTTAGATATATTTCCCAACTACTTCCGTTTAGTCTTAACACAAGATGAATTCTCGGATGCTGAGATTAAAACAATCTTTGCCTTGGCAAAAGATGCCAAGGCATTTGGGAATAATCTTGTAGAACTTGTTCATCAAAAACGCTCTGATGGCACGACGCAAGTTCGGGCATTTCTTGAACGGCTGGAGGATTACCCTGAAAAAGAAATTCCTACGGATTGCATTCCTTCTATTGTGAAAGCTTTGTTTGATGTCGGCGACCAGCTTTTGCCTCCGGAAGACGAACCGCATGGAATGTTTGATTTTGGCAATGACATTAGAATGGAACGCCTGATCTCACAACTGTTGCATCGGATTGACGAACAAGCACGGTTTGAAACCTTGAAAGAGGCAATATCAA
Source organism: Microcoleus sp. MON1_C1 (assembly GCF_036701945.1). Taxonomy (NCBI): domain Bacteria; kingdom Bacillati; phylum Cyanobacteriota; class Cyanophyceae; order Oscillatoriales; family Microcoleaceae; genus Microcoleus; species Microcoleus sp. MON1_C1. Next base: position 4,388 of record NZ_JAUBRO010000059.1, read on the forward strand.
ACGGTAACGCCTTATCCATAATTGTGCGCGAAGTAGCAGCCTTGGGTCAGGAACAAGGTAAGTATGGAGCGGGGGAATATATCCCCGCAGAGGAATGGCTCCAGAGTGTAGAACACCTTAAAGAACTTGAAGGAATAGCCTTGAAGCGGCTGCGAGATGCTGCACAACAAAACTCCCTACTGCAATCCCCAAAGCTATCTGAAAATTTACACTATTGGCAAAGTTGGGCAGGAGGAGAGGAAGTCAAGCAATGGGTTGAAAAGATTATTGATAATGAGGAAGGGCTAGTTAATTTCTTGGAGAAGTTGCTGCAAAAAGATTTTAGTGAGGATGGGTCGAACGAAACTCAAAAAACTGGCTACAAACTTGACCTTAACTGGCTCGAACCCTATCTCGAACCATCCGCTATCGTTGGGCGAATGAGGAGTCTCGGTGAAACGAGCGAGTTAACAGAAGATCGGAAAAATGCGATCGCCCAATTTATCCAAGAATATGAGATGCACCAGCAGGGACAAGGCTCGGATTAGGCAAGGATTTAGGCGGTCGAATAGCAGTGCTAGAGCCTCGATCCGGTAATCAAAATGGTGTGGAGGGTATGACGCAACTGACTGGCGACGAACGTTAGAAACTCATCGTTCAGAGAAGCAACCAGGGCGAGGCCAAAAATTTATTGCTATTCCTTTGCTTCAATCAGCTTGGTTGGGTGCCTGACTGGGAATAGGCCGCGAATTAGCTGACTCACAGGCACCGAGCGCTGCTCGTGAACAAACACCAAGGGCAGCAGGGCAAACAGCCGCAGGACGGCTGAGAGAGCAAATGCCATTGGCAAACCACCAAAATGAGTCAGACTCGCGACATAGCTACCAACAGTGATTCCGATCGCCCCAGTGATTCCAGGAACCGCCGCCGCAATAGCAAAATAAATCGACTGATTGCGTAGCGGTGTCACCGACATCATCAGATTGCCACTGCACAGGTCGATCGCTGCCCAAGTCCCCCCGGCCACTATATGCAACAAGGGGAACCACACCCAAAGGAAAAAGGGAGTAGTTCCAGCTTCTAGCCACAGTAGAGGCGTCAGAGCCACCAAGACTCCCACAGTTATCATCACGGGGCGATTACCAATCCGGTCAGCCAGTCTGCCCCAGAACATCAGCATCAGTAAGTTAGCACCAGCTCCCAAGCTGTTATAGAGCGTTACCACACTGACATCTAGGTGGAGATCCCCCAGCAAGTAGAGGTTAAAGAAGGGAGCGCTCATGTTAACCGCAAAGCTCCAGAAGCCTGCGTAAAGAAGAAACCTCAAAAAATTGGCATCCTTGAAGAAGCTAAAAACTGTCTCCCAAGGTGACAGGTGGTCTGTATCCGAATCGGTGACCTGTAAAAGCTTTGGATTCACATCAGTCATCCAGAAGTGAAAGCCCAGACTGATTATCCCCAGCACAATTCCCAGAACCAACACCGCACCGAAGCCAGAGAGCGAGCCACCGGGCCACTTCGATACTGCTAGACCCAGAAGCGGCACAGCGATGAGATTGGTTAAGGTCACAACACTATTGCGAAAGCCAAAATACCGCCCCCGCAATCGGTCTGGTACTAACACAGCCATCCAGCTAAAAAAGGAAGCACGGCCCAAAGCTTCCATGATATTAGTCACCCAGATAATTGCCAGTGTCAACAGCACCAACTGGTCTCCAGCCATACGAGATGAGCTGACCAACCAAATCCCTGGCACAACCAGCAACCACAGCAGCCGCGACGAGCCAAAAATCAACAAGGAATACCAATTGCGGCTGTTCGTGCGGTCTCCCAGATAGGCTCCCAGCGGTTGCAGCAAATTGGTTAGCTGAGGAATTGAGGCGAGCAAACCAATTTCTACTGTACTGGCACCGAGATCCAGCAAGAAATTACTAAGCAAGGCGCCGCCAATGATACTGGAAAAGACTGTGGCGAAGCCTCCTTCGGTAGTTAATGCCTTGAGGCTTGTCCGAATTTCTCGCTTGGAAATTTTTTGAGGCGGCTTTGGAGGAAATACCGTCTCTGATAATGCCCTATTCTCTTGTTCGACTTTTAATACTAAATCTTTCTCGGTGTGTTGAAAATCTTCAACTATTACTCCTTGGAAGTTTAGTAATCCTGTCAGTAGAGGATTCATGAGGGTTCTTGGTAATATCCGCTACATTAACATATGATAAGCAGAAAACCACTGCTTATTTCGTTTTTCGCCACATCCCCACTAGGATAGATATGTTGAAAAGCTTTTGTAATAAGCAATTATACTTAATCATAGTTGAATTTTCAGAAATGGTACAAGGCGGCTCTTGTCCTCGCAGTAGTTCATTGCAATGAACTATGAATAAAAATCCCTCCCCGTTCCGGGGGAGGGTTCGTCAATTCGCCATCTCAAGACTAAGTGGATGAGCTTGCAGGTGGACCTTCATCCTCAAGTTCTTCTATTAATGGTAATGCTTTCAAAGTGGTGCGTCCTGCTTGAATAGCCCCTGCTTGACGCTTGAGTGTTGGGATCAGGACTCGCATTAGCTCACTCACACGCACAGAGCGCTGCTCGTGAACCAACACCAATGGCAGGAGGGCCAACACCCGCAGGACGGCTGAGAGAGCAAACACCGTTGGCAAGCCTCCAAAATCAGTCAGAGTCGCGACATAGCCACCAACCGTGATTCCGATCGCCCCAGTGATTCCAGGAACCGCCGCCGCAATAGCAAAATAAAGCGACTGATTGCGTAGCGGTGTTACCGACATCATCAGATTGCCACTGCACAGGTCAATCGCTGCCCAAGTCGCGCCGCCCACTATATGCAAGAAGGGGAACCAAGCCCACAGGAAAAATGGAGAGGTTCCAGCTTCTAGCCACAGTAGAGGCGTCAGAGCCACCAAGATTCCGACAGTTATCATCAGCGGGCGATTGCCAATCCGGTCAGCCAATTTGCCCCAGAACATTAGCATCAGTAAGTTAGCACCAGCTCCCAAGCTGTTATAGAGCGTTACCACGCTGACATCTAGGTTGAGGTCCCCCAGCAAGTAGAGGTTAAAGAAGGGAGCGCTGATGTTAACCGCAAAGCTCCACAAGCCAGAGTAAAGCAGAAACCTCAAAAAATTGGCATCCTTGAAGAAGCTAAAAACTTTCTTCAAGGGCGAGCCGTGGTCTGTATCCGAATCGGCGGCGTGTACTAGCTGCGGGTTGACATCGGTTATCGAGAACTGAAAGATCAGACTGAGTATTGCGAACACAACTCCCAGAACCAAGACCACACCGAAGCCAGAGAGCGAACCACCCGGCCACTTCGATACCGCTAGACCCAGCAGCGGCACGCCGATGAGATTGGTTAAGGTCACCACACTATTGCGAAAGCCAAAATACCGCCCCCGCAATCGGTCTGGTACTAACACAGCCATCCAGCTAAGAAAGGAAGCACGGCCCAAAGCTTCCATGAAATTACTCAGGCAGATAATTGCCAATGTCAACAGCACCAACTGGCGCGGCTGCATACGAGATGAGCTGACCAACCAAATCCCTGGCACAATCAGCAACCACGGCAGCCGCGACGAGCCGAAAATCACCAGGGAATACCAGTGGCGGCTCTTGATGCGGTCTCCCAGATAGGCTCCCAGCGGTTGCAGCAAATTGGTTACCTGAGGAATTGAGGCGAGCAGACCAATTTCCACTGTACTGGCACCGAGATCCAGCAAGAAATTACTAAGCAACGCACCGCCAATAATACTGTAAAACACCGTAGCAAACGCACCTTCGGTAGTTAATGCCTTGAGGCTTTTCCGAATATCTCGCTTGGGAATTTTAAGATGCGGGTTTGTAGTAACTACTGTCTCTGATAATGCCTTATTGTCTGGGATTTCCTCAATGGCCAGAGGGGCCAGAGGACTCGTTGCTACTAAAATGCTATCTTCGTGTGGACTGAGCATATTATCTAGGCAATATTTAAAGACTTAATCGGAACTACCTTACTGCTTTGCTCTGAGTGCCTTTCTAAAGACAAATGTCCTAAAAAATGCTTTATTTAAATCCTGTAATGGCCACCCCTTACCTGCTGAGCGTTAATTAGTAAACGCCATAAAGTATTTCAGAAATATAACCACAACCTGTCTCAAATAGTCAGGTTTTTTTTTACAGAATTCATAGAAAAATACTCTCTATTCTAGTATAGTATACCTTTAACAATTTGACAAGAATGTTTATAAATAATAACAATTGTTGTTTGTAAACAAATTTTAAGCTTTTAGTTACAATATTTACTTAAATTATTTTAGAGTTAATCATTAAAGGTTATTTCTCAAGATAGATTTCTTTCTAAACTCTAAGGAGGATGCAGATATGCTACCTCTAAGGTATCTGCTGTTAGAAGTTGAGTTCGTAGATTTCAACTCGACCAAACTTTCCTAGATTGACTTCATCTTCAAGCGGAAGAATTTTTAATGAGGATTTTAAGGAGTAGGCTCGATTGAAGCCAATAAATGTACAGGTGGTTGCCGTTGTTGGGTTTGGAGGGGCATCGGACTTGAGGTAATCATCAACTTGGTTTCAGGAAGGAGGGGCAAAAGGAAGGGGTTGTCTCTGCTAGCAGTGAGGTGGGGCTAAATTCTTTGGTGGGCGAGATTTGTATCTCTGGCGGCGAGGCAACCCCTTTCGTTTCAAGATATGTCGATCGCCCTAGCAGTACATTCCATTAGCTAGAGGAGAGGAAATGGATCGCAGCTTAGGATGTTTAATAAAACAGGGAATTTTCTAGGGAACGATGAGCTTATTACTAATAGATATGGATGGTACGCTCCGTGAACCGCTCAGCGGACAACAATACTTCCAACATCCCAAAGATCAACGCATTATTGAAGGTGCCCAGATTGCCATTGGCGCCTACAAAGAGGATTGGATAATTGTCGGCATCACCAACCAAGGTGGAGTTGCCGCCGGTCATAAGTCTATGCAAGAGTGTATCAAGGAACAGCAATACACGCTTGAGTTATTCCCAGAGTTGAGAGAAATCTACTTCTGCCCAGACTTTGAGGGTAAAAAGTGTTTCCGCGTCACGGATCACAATGTTTATAACCACAGCCAAACTAAGTGGTCTGGACAGTACCGCAAACCGCGATCGGGTATGTTGCAACTAGCAATGGTCAGACACAAACACACCCCGCAAAATTCGCTGTATGTGGGCGATCGCCCCGAAGATGAACAAGCGGCGCAACGAGCAGGTATACCCTTTCAATGGGCATGGGACTGGATCGAGCAACATCAAGAGGCGATCGCTTCCAACCTTACAGAAGTATAGTAATCGATAGGATAGTCATGCAACGAGAGATTACAGATAGCAACGGCATTACCTGGGTATGTATTCAAGCCTATTCTGGGATTTCCCACAATGCAGAAAACCAGGATGCGGCTCAGGTTAAAGGACAAGAAGATACGTACTGGGTAGTCTGTACGCCTAGTGGTGGCGCAAAGTCAGTGCGGCTCAAGCTTCAGGGCGAATGGGAAAAATCCTACTCTGATGAGATGTTGCTCAATGAAATTCAAGCACAGCAGGGGGTATGACCACAGCAAAATCAAGTGGTCTGGACAATACCGTAAACCGCGATCGGGTATGCTGCAACTAGCAATGTCCGAGACAAACACACCCCGCAAAATTCGCTCTATGGGGGCGCAAAAAAAGTAGTCATTGTAAGACTATTTTTGCATCCTAGAATAAGTGCCAAGGAGCGCAGATAAAATAATTTCCAGCCATAAGCATGAGAACCCTTTCTCTACTTGGCGAAAGTATTCTAGTTACACGCTAGCTTGATCACTCGATGAACTCTGTATGCCGTCAGGCGTTGGTACTTTTATTTGAGAACCCAATACAGCTTCATCAGGTCTAATCGGAATTTCACTGATAATATCATCACCTTGAAACCGGAAAAATGGATGGGGCAGTAGCTCGATAGTCAGGTATAAATCTCCCCGAGCTTGCGAGAAGGGACTGGGACGACGCTTACCTTTGACACGGATGCGGCTTCCGGGTTTAGGCCCTGGTGGAATTCGCACATTAATCGTTAATAGGCGTGGTTGTGTCAGGGGAGAGTATGACTCCGGGTCTACCAGTTACGTGCCGTATTTTTAACAGTTTTTGCAGACCGCCAGCACTATATTGTTTTAACCATCTATTTACAGTAATTCTCTTTACACCTCGCAGGTTCACTACATCTGTAAAGCTTTGGTTAGATCCAGCTTTTAACCAATCTCAGTGTCTGAATTTGTGGTCGATTAGTTATAGTTCACGGGCCTGGGACAAAAGTATTTTTAACTCCTCTCGGGTTAAATCAATTTTTTCTTGGTAGTTTACGTGCATAAAATATTTCTCAAACTCTCAGCGTCCTTGTAGTATTATTTTGGGGAACAGACCTTAAAATTCATTTATTTACCTAATGTTTTTTTCTGCCGACCTACTTAGATGTATATAGCCATCCTAAATCATTTGTGAATTTCTTACTCCCTCCCCTTGATAAGGGGAGGGTTGGGGTGGGGTCAAAAATTTACGACTGCTGCAAGGATTGCTATATACAGCGAGCCGGATGCTCGCATTCCTTCCTCTAAAAGTAAAATTCACTGAACAAACACAGCAACAACCCGGTTTATCAAAGAAACCGGGTTGCTAAACACAGAGCTTGGTTTAAATCTGTTCTTCCCCTTGATTAAAATGCTGAATTCCTTGATTTTCCTCTAGGCTACCAATAGCCTCTTTGGGAATATTGAGGATGCCTGCAAACGAATTTTGGCTTACTTTCAAAGCTTGTTCCTTATTTTTGTACTCGACCAGTTCGCGCTGTAAATTGTCAATTGTCTGTTGAAATCCAGCGGCTTGTCGGAGCATTTCTTGTTCTGAAAAATCCAGCAATTGAATTAAATTAGCAACTTGATATTCCAGTAATTGGGTTTCGGCAAAATCGTTATTAGTAACACAATTTTTCTGACTTTCTGAATACTCAAAAACACTTTTTTTGTCGGGGATGGACAATGCTGTTTTTACACTAAGTGCCAAATCTTTAAACATTTCAGCCGTGCTTGGGGGAATTTTAACTTTCAGGAACATCACTACCGCAAACAAACTTCCTGACGGCAGAAGTCCCCCAAATCCCAAGACAGACTTGACTTGGTAGGGGATAATTAAGGAATTTTGCTCAGGAATAAAGGGGCTGCCTTTTGCTTCTGATACGTGAAAAATATTTAATACTGCGGGTTCTAATTGCAGGAATCTTTCTCGCTCAATTCCGAGGAATGTAGGAATATCTAAACCAAACTGCCGGATTATTTCCGAAATCGCCGGCATTTGAGCCACTAATTTGGTGCTAACTAATGGAATAGCTGTATGTTCTGCTGCTGTATGCCGAGAATTCCACTGCGGTTGTGTGCCTGCTGCTGCTAGCAGAGTCCAACATTTCATGTCGGCGACGGGGGAATTGCCCTTCATCAAGCGGCGGGCGGATTGTTGCAATGAGTCTTCTAATTCCCCGTAGGGATGACTTTTGAACAAACGCACTAAGGCACAGGTATTTTCTCCAGTTTGCGAATCGCAAAAATGTCGGTAAATATAGTTAACAATCTTCTGGCTGCTGGCTTCCATACTAGCAGTATTTCTACCTAAGTGGCGCAGGACTAAGCTGCATTTAGCCATGTCTTGCGGGGTAAATAAGGTAATATCGTACATTAAAAAATGCTCTCCAAGAGCTCAAACACTCTTGTTCATTTATCGTTAAGGCCGCTACGGCATCCGGAATCCTACTGAGAGTTTTGAACAAAGTGTTAGTTAAAATATTTATAAAATTGGCCCGCCAAATGCAGCAGTTGTATGGCTGGATACAGAAATTAAGATTAAAGAAAAAAAATCTATCCCCTAGGATAGGCCACAAGGACAGAAAAGCCGATGTTTAATTTGTAAAAGGGTTTTTTACGAAAACTCCCCCAGAGGAATTAAAAAAACGGGGTTTTTCACCGGATATGCCTCGCGTTTTACATGGCATTTTCGTAGATAAAAGTCGGTTTCTGGGTAAGCCATATTCACCGAAATCCTAGAAACTCAAGCTGCAATTTTTGTGGCGGGCGATCGCAGACCGAGGTATCAAAAATTGGTACAATTTCGTCAGTCTTGGACGCAGAAACCGGGTTTGCTTACAGAGAAAAAACCCGGTTTCTTGGGTATTGGTAAGTAGATGCTGTGTTCAAAACTTTTAACCACCCCAAACAACTCTACTCAGCAGGTTGAGACTTTGCTTCCAGGGCATCTTTAGCAGACAATCCCTGATCTTGAACGCCAAAATACCACAAACTAGCAGCAGCTTCGGCACGAGTCACTGATTTCTTCGGCTGAAACAGAGTAGTAAAACCAAAAACGCGGCGAATATTCGCCAAATCTCCATTGTTAAAATCAGCTAAAACTGCCCGCGATGCCTGGGAATCAATCTTAGAAGCATCTTGAAAACCCCACTTTTCTTTCACTCCGTCAATGTTAGCTGTGGGCAAAACTTGACGAGTATCTAAAGGTACTTTCCAAAGAATCATTGTTTCGCGAGTTAAAGGTGCATCCGGGCGAAATTTCACATCTTTAGTTTCTCCCGAAAGCGAACTCGGAATTACACCGGCTTCTGCTAAACCTTGAATTGCTGAAAAATCAGGGTCAGTTTTGGGTATGTCAGAAAATGCTGGTTCGCTAGAGTCTACTGCTAATCTAATTTGTTTGGCTTGACGGCTAGCATAAATCTGATTGTTAGCTGCTACTAACCAGCGGGCGTATTCGCGGCGAGTGACAATTTTGTTGGGTTTGGGCAAAGTGCTGGCTGTTTCTAAATTAGCACTTTCATTCGATCGCACTTTCAGCGCTTCCAACTGACTTAAATCTGCCACATACTGCCGCAACTGTTGAGGAATTTGGGTGTCTAGTTGGCTAACTTGTGCTGATTTTGGCGAGGCGGATGGCGTTGAAGTAGTTTCCTCTGAATTAGATGGAGTTGGTGAAGCGGTTGGAGATGCGCTAGACTCGGAATTATTAGCTTGGGGGCTGGCGGGAATTTCTGAGCCTTCTTTGCTGTAGTCGATCGCAAATTCTGTAGAACCCCCTACTTTCTGAGTAGGAGAAAGCGACACAGTTACCCGTAAATTATCTCGCGTTGCTACCAAAGAACCTTGTCCCTCGGCGGTGGGGCGGCTGACTATTTCCCAGTTGCGACGCCCAAACTCTGTCGAGTAAAAGTTCTGAACCGAATTAACAGGATCTGTGCTTTCCCAGCGCAGCCGCACATTTTTTTGCGACGGATCGGTTTGCCCACCAACTTCGATTAACTCAGCATTAGGATAGAGTGGAATCTCTGTCGGGAAATCAGGAGGAAGTTTGGCGGTAGAGTTTGTCTCAATTGCTGTTGCCGGTGGCGGGGAAGAGAAAACCACTGGATTTTGTTTTAATTTCGGATCGGCGGCTAAAGATTCTTCGAGGGCCTTGCTGTTGGGGCTGTTGGCACAAGCTGTGACAGCAGCCAGCAGACACACAGCCAGCCAAGTATTTACAGCAGCGAGTATATTGGTTTTATTGGTTTTAGTGATTTTAGATCGTCCTTGAGAGTTGCCTCGCCGTTGAGTAAATATAATATTCAGCATAAATCGCCCCTTTGCAGATATATTTCTAGGCTAGCGCAGATCGATCGGGCCTATATAATTTTTACCCAAATGAAATTTCTGTATTTACTTCTAGTTACTGCTACATTACTTTCATACCCTGTCAAGTTTGCCCGTCCCGCTGCATCTCAACCAGCCCCGCTGCGGGCAGAAATTCAGACGCCAGAGTGGCAGCCATTTTGCTCGGCAATGGGTCAGTTTGCGATCGATATGCCGGGAACTCCTAAAATTAATTCAGAAATTTTTTCAAATCAACTTATTGCTCATACATACCGATCGAACTTAAAAAACAAAGAATCTTATTTGCTTCAATACTTTGATTTAGATTTTCGAGTGAGGAACAATAATATCAATAATATCAGAATTACTTTAAATAATGCAGTTGATTTTTTCGTCGTGGCAGCGAATGCTAAAGTCTTGCAAGTGCGGGATATTTCCCTCGGAGGCTATCCGGGAAAAGAATTTGAGTTTCAGCCGCTTTCCCCCACTGAACCTGTAGGTGTAGGTCAAGTTTTTTTGGTGGAAACCCGCGTTTACGGCCTGGTTGCCACTACCCCAGAACCAGAAAATGCTCAAAAATTTCTCGACTCTTTTCGTTTGTTTTGAAGCAGGAAATTTTACACTGAGTAGTGTACGGTATTTAACGGATTTCAGGGGTGGATATTGAGTGAACCGGGAAAATTGAAAAATTAGTTGGGAGTAGCGCTCAAATTTATTAATAAAACTTACGCTTTTAAACTTGGTGTATAGGAAAATATTAGCTTTAGTAACTAAAAATTTCGGAATCAACCGGGTTTCTGAGGAATAGTGCGTGCCCGACTAATTAAGTTGAATTAGCTCTAAGACCTTATTTTGTTTTTTGTACTCTATCTAACGACATAGATAAATTTTACACCCGTGGAGCGATGTAGATACTTGCTGAAGTTTATATATTTGATGTAAGGATTTTTAAATCCTATAAAAAACCAACGCAGAAAGCAGAAACAAAGACAGAAACCAAGATTCTGTCTTGCTTAATCTGGCTCCTAAATCTGGCTCAACGAAGTCAGACTCATCGAAAGCTTACCCGGACGGTATTAACCTATTATGAACAAACTAACACCAATTCTCCTCAGCGGCCTCCTATTATTTGGAGCTGCTGCTTGCAGCGAAGGGGCTAAAACTAGCTCTGATGCTCCTAATTCAGCCACAGAAAATACCAGTAGCCCGCCCCCAGCCGATACAGTTCAAAAAACTCAGGGTGACGCCACTAGCGAGATTCGCAAAAACCAAGCAAATTCTGATATCAGGGCCAGAGAACAGCGCAACAATGTGACGGGCGGCGATGCAATAAGAGCTGATGGCGACCTGCAAAGTGAAGTGCGCTCCAAGTTAGAAGTAAACATCACTAAAGGTGCGCTAACTGTTGAGGCAAAAGATGGCCTTGTCACCGTAGGCGGCACAGTTCCCAATCAAACTGATTTAGCTAAAATTGAGCCGCTAGCTAAAGAGATTAAGGGTGTCAAAGAGGTGAATGTTACGGCTGTTGTCGCCCCCGCTGCATCGGCATCGCCTAGCAGCAATCAATAAATTAAAAAGAAGAAGTCCGAGGGAAACAAGGAAGAACGATGTAGCGATGTAGGAGAGAAGTCTGAGGGAAGAGGGTAAAGTTGGGCATTCTAAGATTGCTTTGGGAGCGGAGCGCAACGCTTAGGTGACTCTCTAGAGAGAGCGGGGTTTTAAGTTAAAGGGTGTAAATTGAATTTAAAATTAACGCACTCGAAAATCGCGCAATACCTGCAACTACCCCTTCCCAATTTCCGATTTTTCAGCCCGGATAATTAGTGGGAAACCAACCTGAAGAGAGAGCTGGAAGTTATTCCCAGCGACCGATGAAAATTGTTGGAAAAAAATGAATAAATGTGATTGATGGCAGAGCATAAATTCTGTGGTTGTGTAAAAGTAGTATATTCTCAAGGAGAAAAAAAATGGCTTTAGGTCAACACAAGCGAGCTGTAGGAGCCTTTTCTAATTACCGAGATACGGAACTAGCCCTGATGGAGCTGCAAAGTACCGGGTTTCCGATGAATAAAGTTTCGGTAGTTGGGGAAAATCTCGATAGCAGCGAAATTGCGGGCGCTAGCACTGGTACTGGTAAGGGTACCGACGACAAAGCGGGCGGTGGCGCAAAAGCAGGCGCGACAGCGGGAGTCGTGACAGGCGGTTTGATTGGGTTGCTCGGAAGCATTGGAGCGCTGGCGATTCCGGGAGTGGGTCCGGTGATGGCGGGGGGCGCGATCGCCACTCTGCTGGCAGATACTGTTGTCGGAGGCGCGATTGGGGCAGCAGCAGGCGGTTTGGTAGGCGGTTTGGTCGGTTTGGGAGTCCCCGAAGCAAAAGCTAAAGGTTATAATGATCGCGTCTCGCGCGGAGAATATTTGGTATTCGTAGAAGGAACAGATGCCGAACTCGCCACAGCCGAAGGAATTATGAGCGTGCGGGGCATTCAGGATTGGGGCATTTACGATGTGCCCGCAGAGACCGGCCGCAGAGCTTCGGGCAGCCAGAAGCGCGCCGTGGGAGTATTTTCAACCCGCCGCGAGACGGAACACGCACTGGGAGAACTTAGAACTGCCGGTTTCGACATGAATCGGGTTTCGGTCATCGCTAAGGATGCTGACTCGAAAGGGGAGATCGCAGGCATTGACGTGCACGACAGCACAGATAACAAATCCGATGAAGGAGCCACAAAAGGCGCCCTCACAGGTGGCACTTTGGGCGGTTTGACAGGCTTGTTGGTAGGTCTGGGTCTAGTTGCCATTCCGGGAATCGGGCCGATTATGCTGGCAGGAGCCTCAGCTACGGCGATCGCCACTACACTAGCCGGTACGGCTTTGGGTGCAGCAGCAGGCGGCTTGATCGGAGCTTTAGTCGGTATGGGAATTCCCGAAGAGGAAGCTAGAGCATACAACGATCGCGTGGCAAGGGGAGATTACTTGGTACTGGTTGACGGCAGCGAAGCAGAAGTCGCTAGAGCTGAAACCATTTTGAGCCGCGGAGGCATTCAGCATTGGAACACCTACGACTATACTCCCAGCGTCGATAACGCTCGGGCTGATTACGGCGCTCCCGGCACTCCGGGCGCTGATACTACCGCTGGTATTTACGATCCCACTCATGGCACTACCGGCGGCCGCCCTCTGATTTAATACTTCCGAGTTTGTTTGGGTATTGTTTCTACTTCCTGCCGGGTAGTCGCACTCGCGCACTCGGATTGTCGAAACTGATCCAAGCAACATCGGCGAGCTAGGAGTTTTGGACTTCCTCGGTAAAATTATCTCAAAAGTCGGCTTTTTCTCTGAAAGTCGGCTTTTGTCGTGGAAAGTGGAAACATTAAAAAACGCGACCTGTCACCAGTTGAATTTTGATGGGTGGCCCCGACCGTGAGCTGGGCTTTGCGCCGGAGGATCGCTCGGCTCCCTTAATTTTTATACCCTCAATCCGCAGTGTTTTTTTACTCTGTAACACTCACTACAGCTCGATTGCAAACCCCGCAGTATTATCAAATTAGATGACATAAATTACAGCAGATATTGCCCAGTTTGTCAAAGAGCGACTATCTTTAATTATGGGGTGGCTAATTTCACCAACTTATACAGGTGAAGTACCCAGTCCCGCGCGCCCAGAAATGCCTGGGGTGGTCGGCAAATATTAGAATAATAATATTGTCGGAGCCTTGGGGCAAGACTTAGGCCGGTCATTAGTTGGCTGTAGCAGCCGAATTGCCGTTGGCAAGACCTGCTACAGGAATACAGTTTTTCTGGGAATGCCTCAGCGAAACATTTGAGAAGCCCAGGAACAGCTTTTATGTCCGGGAGCGCGTCTGGTGTCGGGTGTTCTGTTAATTAGAACCGCAAGCGCTCATGGATCGAGTAAAGATTGATAGCAAGCACAGCAGCGCGGGAGCACAATGGCTCGCGGCTCATTTTTTCGCGAAATCTCAGGCTCAGCGCAGCGTATTGTTTGCTTTGCCTGCGACTCGTTCAGCACTCCGAGGGAAACAGCCTTCCTGTTGGATTTCACTGGCGCGCAGCACAGTGGGGGGAGGTGAAACTAGCTGAGCTGACCGGGCTCTGCTTTCATGGGCGATCGAAGATAGAAGGCACTTATGTAGAAGGCATTTGGGGTTGAAGCTCCGAGATCTTGTTTCTTGATTGCACTAATAAATTCGATCGCCTGTACCAGCAATTTTTCCGGTCAGAATGCGGCGCGGATGCCGCCAGCAATACTCCCAATATTCGATCGACCTTGACAAGATCGATCGACAACTTCTCGGTATTTTGCTACATGGTTAGCAGTTAATAGTTAGTGATTAGCAGTTAGTATAAATACAACTAACAATTAACAACTAACATCAACCGCCAACTAATTACTAGCTAAATAAGACTTACAGGGCTTACACGCGGCGAGAAACTAGGTTTCTTCATGACTGCCGCGCTGAAAACACCCAGATTATTTACGAGAAACCGGGTTTTTCGTGAGTTATAACTAGGTGAGCAGGGTGATGCTAGGAATCAACCAGTTTTGACAATTGTTAATATGGCAGTATAGGTTGAAAAAACTTACGGCCAAACACGATAGTACAAATTTTCAGACAACAGAGAACATCGAGAAATTAAGGAAACTCACTCAACTTTTTTTATGAATTTCACTGAAATTTTAAGTGCCGATGAACTTTTAATTAGACATAGAAACGGGGAACGAGATTTTCGAGGGGCTAACCTCATTGAAGCTCATTTGAGTGAAGCTAATCTCAGTCGAACAAATTTGAGCAGCGCTAATTTGAAAGGCGCCAACTTAATTAAAAGCAAACTGATTGCAGCTAATTTAAACGGCGCCGACTTGAGCGGGGCTAATTTGTCTAAGGCGAAATTAATTGAAGCTAACCTCGGGAGTTCTAGTTTAACTGGAACTGTGGCGCTCGGAGCAGATTTTAGCGGGGCCAATCTCAGCGGAGCAATATTGTCTCAGGCTGACTTGAGCAAAGCTGTAATGACGGGAGCGAGTTTAGTAGGAGCTTGTTTGCTAAGCGGCTCAAAACTAACTGAGGCTAATTTGAGCGGGGCGACGCTGAGCCGAGCAATTATGAGCGGGGTTGACTTAAGCAGAGCAAATCTGACGAGAGCGATTCTCAGCGAGGTAGACTTGACCGGGGCAAACCTGAGCGGAGCAACTTTAACTCGGGCTCATCTCAATCGCGGAAATCTCAGCGGCGTCAATTTGGTTGGGGCTTCTTTGAGCGAAGCAAGTCTGCGGGAGGCATCTATTTGCGCTGCTAATTTGAGCGGTGCTGACTTGAGCGGTGCTGACTTGCAATCGGTCAATCTAAATGGCTCTAATTTGAGCGGTGCCGACTTGCAGGGAGCTAATTTGAGTAAAGCTAATTTAAATGGTTTGATTCTGCACAATGCTGATTTGAGGGCTGCGAATTTGAACAAAGCTTCTTTGCGGGGAGCTAACTTGAGCGGTGCGAATTTGGCAGGTGCTAGCTTGCTGGAAGCGGATTTGCGGGGGGCGAATTTGAGTCACGCCAATTTGTCGGGAGCGGGTTTGCTGCTAAGTTCTCTGACAGGGGCGAATTTGACAGGAACTAATTTGTCCGAGGCTAATTTGATTGGGGCGAGCTTGAATGTTGATAATTTGAATGAAGCAGCTTTGGGCGGGGCGATTTTGCCGAATGGAGCTACTCACAGCCGGGATTGATATCAAATCCGTTAGCATCGGAATAGTAAATTCGAGTTCACTGTTGACGGTTGACGGTTGACTGTTCACTGTCAACAGTCAACCGTCAACCGTCAACATCATTCCGGTGTAACCGGAAATGATATGATAAGTTGATTAAGGGAAAATAGTTTTGAGTTTTAAATTAAATAATCTTTAATTTAAAGCTCAAAACTTTTGACAATAAAGAATTCAGGAGTCAGGAGTCAGAATCCAGTTATCGGTTGTGGGGGGCGGGTTTAATAGATTGTCGATCGCAGACAATCTATTAAAATTCGGACTCAGCGATGCAGTCTCAGAGGCAATTTCAGCATTGCTTTGACTAACTCATTCGCTTCGACAGGTTTTGCAACATGATGTTGAAACCCAGCAGCAAGAGCTTGTTTCCGATCAAAGTCTCCAGCATAAGCAGTCAGGGCGATCGCCGGAATTTGCCCGCCCTGCTGTGGTGGTAGAGTTCTAACTTGTCGCACTAGCATATAGCCATCCATCTCTGGCATTCCGATGTCGCACAGGAGGATATCGAAGGGTGTGGTTGAGAGCAGTTGCAGCGCCTCGATCGCAGACCCAACGGCAGTCACTTTGGCTCCGGCTTGTTCCGCTACAAACGCCACAAACTCGCGTGAATCGCGTTCATCATCCACAACCAGCACGCGCAGATTTGCCAGATCGAGATCGTCAGAGCGAGCTTCAGCCCCAGGGGCAACTTCTTCAACCGGATTCGCGGTATGCCAGAGGGGAAGTTCAACGGTGAAGGTGGCTCCCTGTCCTTCACCCCTACTCTCAACCCAAATTCTGCCGCCGTGCAGTTCCACAATTTGACGCGCGATCGCCAGCCCCAATCCCAAACCCCCAAATTTACGAGTTATGGCTCCATCCTCTTGCCGAAAATGCTCAAACACATAAGGCAGAAAGTCAGGATTAATGCCTTTTCCCGTATCAATGACTTGAATCTGGGCATAAGTTTTAGTTTGGGTTAACCTAACAGTAATTTGCCCGCCTTCAGGGGTGAATTTCACGGCATTGGATAAAAGATTCCAGATTACTTGCTGCAAACGCCCGGAATCGCCAATTACCATTCCCTGGGAGGGTGAACAGGTTGTTTGAATTTGCAGTGACTTAGCTTCGGCGGCTAGTCGAACGGTTTCTAAAGCGGCCGAAATCACCATATTCAAGTCAACGGACATCCGATTCAAACTCAGTTTGCCGCTCAGAATGCGGGAGATGTCGAGCAAGTCATCAATCAGTTGTGACTGGAGTCGCGCGTTGCGTTCGATCGTGGCAAGGGCGCTAGCCGTTTTTGCCGCATCAAGTTTGCTTTGCTGCAACAGCTTCGACCAGCCGAGAATGGGATTGAGCGGCGATCGCAACTCGTGAGACAGCACCGCCAAAAACTCATCTTTAATTCGGTTGGCAGTTTCGGCGGCTTCCCGTGCGGTTTGTTCTCGTTGTAGGATTTGTTCTCGTTCGACTTCGATGCGCTTGCGATCGCTAATATCTTTGAACACGACGGCAACTTTTCGCGCTTCTAGCTGCCCGGTGCGGCAGGCATAAACGTCGAACCAACGGTTCATTGCTTCAGAGCCATTCTCCAACCGAACAGCTTCACCTGTCAGGGCGACTTGAGCGTAAATCTTAATCCAGTGGTCTTCAAAATCGGGGACTAACTGACGCACGGTTCTACCAACGGCTTGTCGAAGTCCCGTTTGTTGCTCGAACGCCGGATTGGTTTCTAAGAAGCGGTAATCGATCGGCGTGTCATTGGCATCAAACAGCATTTCAATGATGCAAAAGCCTTCATCGATCGACTCAAACAGCGTTCGATAGCGTTCCTCGGATTGGCGCAGGGCTGCTTCCGCTTGAATTCGATCGGTGACATTCCTGAAATAAACGGTGATTCCCTGTGCCGCAGGGTAGGTGCGGACTTCGTACCAACGATCGTGGTCGGGATAAAACGCCGTAATTGATGCAGGCACGCGATCGCGCATTGCGCTCCTATAGATCCGCTCAAACTCGCTGCCAATCAGTCCTGGGTATTCTTCCCATAAATTCTTGCCAATCAAATCACCCGGAGTGCGATCGAGCAGTTTTTCGGCGAATTGATTGGCGTAGGTGAACCGCCAGGTCTCATCCAGGGCCAAGAATGCTTCAGCAATACTCTCCAGAATATTCCGGCTCTGATCCTCGCTTTCACGCAAGGCTGCTTCCGCCCGTTGGCGATCGTTTTCGACGCGCACGCGATCGGTGATATCAACGGCAGCGCCGTAAATCACTTGTTCTTCTGGGTACGGCTGGGCATTCCAGAGAAACCAGCGGTACGAGCCATCTTTGTGCCGGTAACGGTTTTCAAACGTAAAGGTTTCGTTACCGGAGAACAGATTGTCGGCTTCTGCAAGGGAGGTTCCCAGGTCGTCCGGGTGCACAAACTCACTCCAGGGGCGGGATGTCATTTCGTCTGGTGTCCAGCCGAGGATTCGTTCAAAGGTTGGGCTTACCCAGTGGAAATATCCGTTTATGCCCGTAATCACTTGCAAATCTGAACCGACGGCAAGAAACCGTTCCCGTTCCTGCTCAATTTTTTTGCGATCGTTGATATCCCGAAAGAAAAAAGACAGCCCCGTCGGGGAAGGATAAACGTGAACCTCAACCCACAAATCAAACGGGGCATAATATTCCTCAAAGTCCACCGCGATTTGCTCGCTGAGCGATCGGCGATACTGGATTTCAAACTGATTGCCGATCGTGCCTGGGAAGGCTTCCCACATCGTTTTGCCCAGAATTGCTTCTAAAGGAGTTCGCGACAGTCGTTGTGCCGCTTCGTTGGCATAGGTAATGCGAAAGTCGAGATCCATTGCCATAAACCCATCGGTCACGCGCCCCAGAATGGTTCGCTCTCGCACAGTTGCTTCCTGTCGCAGCCGTGCCAGCTTCAAACTTGCTTCTACCCTTGCTAGCAGTTCGCGCCCCGAGAACGGTTTAATCAGATAGTCGTCGGCTCCAGCTTCGAGTCCTTCGATGCGAGATTCTTCGCCTGCGCGGGCTGATAATAGAATGATGGGAATGTCTTGGGTTGCGGGATTAGAACGCAGCGATCGCAACAACTCAAACCCATCCATCCCCGGCATCATCACATCCGTTAATACCAAATCAGGGGGATTTTTCTTTAGAGCGGTCAAAGCGGCAACGCCATCGGCGACGGTTTGAACAATATAAGAACCGCTCAGGAGTCGTCGAATATAATCGCGCATATCAGCGTTATCATCTACCAATAAAATTTTCGCTGGAGCGGCCCGATCGGCTGGTGCCTGATTTAAGTTAGTAGGATTATTGTCTAATTCAAAATCCCAAATCGGCAATCTAAAATCGCCTTCTGGCAACCAGCGTTGAGCTTCTTCAACATAGGGCATCGCGCCGGAGCGCGTTGATGCTAACGTGCGACTGGCGCCAATGCGCTCCGGCGGCAGATGTGCTGTTCCGGTGGGAATCGTCACCGTAAAGCAACTTCCCTCCCCAAAAGTGCTGCTGACATCAAGCTTTCCACTGTGTAGTTTGACGAGTTCTTGCACTAGCGATAGCCCAATGCCAGAGCCTTCAAAACTCCGCCCTTGCGAGTTTTTGATTCGATGAAATCGCTCAAATAAATGCGGTAGTTCTTCGGAGTGAATACCGACTCCTGTATCTGCAACTGATAATTCAACCCCATTTTCGACGCACTGCAATCGAACAGTAATGGTTCCTGCTAAGGTAAACTTAAAGGCATTTGATAATAGATTGAGAACGATTTTTTCCCACATTTCGCGATCGACATAAATCGCTTCCGGCAAGGGTGGACAGTCAACAATTAGCGACATTCGGGCCCGTTCAATCAGCGAGCGAAAAGTGCTGGCAAGTTCTGCCGTATAGGTTGCCAAATCTACAGGTTCATAAGCTGCCTCCACTCGACCTGCTTCGATGCGCGAGAAATCGAGCAAGCTATTGACGAGTTTGAGCAACCGGATTCCGTTCCGCTGCACCAGTAGTAATTGTTCGCGTTCTTGAGGTGGAATTGTTCCATCCAGATTCGCGATCGTTTCTTCCAACGGCGACAGCATTAAGGTCAGGGGCGTGCGGAATTCGTGCGAAACATTGCTAAAAAACGTGGTTTTAGCACGGTCTAACTCAGCTAATGCTTCGGCACGTTTACGCTCTTCTTCGTAAGCGTGGGCGTTGGCGATGGCTGTTGTCACCTGGCCTGCCATCAAGTCAAAAAAACCTTTGTAATCATCATCAAACGTTCTAAGCGGACTCACTCCAGCAATCAGGAACCCGAAGGTTTCTCCCGATCGAGTTAGTGGTAGAACTACCGCTTGATGAGGAGATTGGGACCACGCGCCGCCCGGTAAAAGTCCAAATTGCGCCTCCAAATCTTCAATGATTCTGCTTTCGCCCGTCTCCATGACTTGCTTCAATTGCCACTGGCACTTGTGGGCGGATGTAAGCTCGATCGCCTCACAAGAGGCAAGGGTTCCGGCTGCTAACCTTGTTGTACCTGCGAGTCGTGCGATCTCGCTTTCGCCATCGAGTAGATAAAACAGCGCAAACGGGATGTCATAGGCGTTCTTGGTCAATACGGTGGCGGAAATTTCGCAAGCTGCTTCTACCGTCTTGGCAGTGA
Source organism: Microcoleus sp. MON1_C1 (assembly GCF_036701945.1). Taxonomy (NCBI): domain Bacteria; kingdom Bacillati; phylum Cyanobacteriota; class Cyanophyceae; order Oscillatoriales; family Microcoleaceae; genus Microcoleus; species Microcoleus sp. MON1_C1. The sequence goes on from NZ_JAUBRO010000059.1 coordinate 24,478, forward strand.
CTGTTTCTGCGGCTAATTCGCGCAACGTTGCCAAGCGGCGATCGCTCAACACGCGCTGAGTGTCCTCGCTACAGGCGCAGAAAACGCCCCCCACTGGAACATCATCATTCGCCACCGGACTGTAGGAAAAGGTAAAGTAGGTTTCCTCTGTATACCCGTTGCGCTCCATTACCAGAAGCAATTCTTGATTCCACGTCGATTGTCCCTGGTTCAAAACCGCTTCTGCTTGTGGCCCTAGCGTGTCCCAGATTTCAGCCCATACCCGTGAGGCAGGCTGACCTAGTGCTTGCGGATGTCGCTTGCCGAGGATAGGAATGTAAGCATCGTTATAAAACTTGGTCATCTGCTGTCCCCACCAGACGAACATGGGGTAGCGAGAGCCTAAGATGATCCGAATCGCGGTTTTCAAGCTTTGAGGCCAGGTTTCGACAGCCCCCAGCGGCGTTTGCGACCAGTTATGCGATCGCATCAGCATCGCCATCTCGCTATTGCCTGCAAAAATCTGTTCAACGAGTTGAGACTGCCGGATCATGCGCTTGTCCTTCCATTGGGCCCACAGAAACGGGCAACGATCTTCATTATCTAGGCTGACCGGGCGGGTTTAGGTAGGTGATGCCAGAAACCCAGCGGCGATCGCCGGTTGCTGGTTAACTTGTCCAGCATAGGCTGCCAGAGCGATTGCCGGAATCTGCCCGCCGGGCGATCGCCCTTGGAGTTGGCGAATTTTACGCATGAGAGCAGATCCGTCCATCTGTGACCTTTGGATATCATATCAATTCGGCCACAGCCGGAACGAGCGAGCTTTGGTTTTTTTACCCAATGGAAACCAGAGATCGCTTGAATCAAAAAAGGTGGTTTGAGGAGAACAAGGCAGCACTGAAATAATACGAATTCCATTAGTGAGTGGCATCTCCCTGTGAGACAGTTTGACCCCACCATAAAGCTAGCGCTTGGTGGTGGGTATTTCTCCTAATCTTCATTTTTCTTTGTGAAACATACTTGCAAAATTTTTGACATCGTGCTAACGTTAAAAGGTTTGAGACTTAACATCAATAGAGGTAAAACCCCGCAGAATGAAACAATTGGGAACCCATCTGGTCGCTGATGCTTGGCAGTCTCCTGGAGACTTGCTTAACGATCCTGAACGTATCCGCCGCGCTATACTCGATGCGATCGAAGCCGGAGGAGCTACTCTCATCGATTTGTGCGTACACCAGTTTAGTCCTCACGGAGTGACAGCTACTGCTACTTTGGCAGAGTCTCATATAGCAATCCATACTTGGCCTGAACACGGTTATTTTGCTGCAGACTTATTTTTCTGCGGAGCCGGCGACCCTCACCGAGCCATGAAGGTGCTACAGACCGCTTTAGAAGCTAAACAGGTAAAACTCACTGAGTTCACGCGCGGTTTCGAGCCAGGGGTGGGAATCGTAGGTTCTGCTTGTGAAGAGCAGTATGCCCCTCGTTCAGTAGAAACGAGTGCCGCCAGAGGATGATGGCCAATTAGCGTAACTTTGAACAATTTATGCTAGGTTTTGTTTAAAATCCCACGGCTGGAGTCGTGGGATTCTTGTTGGAATTTACTTTTTCATTAATAAAGGGCGGACAACTAAATAACCTGCACCGAAAGCTGCAATCACAATCAGAAAAATCGCGATCGCCAACCACAATCCACTTAAGTCTGAGGTTTTTTTGAGTTGAGGTCGGACACGGTAAGGAGTTTCCGGCACCTCTGTAAATAATTTTTCGGGAAGTGGCTGCGGCATCGAGGCGGGTGTTGGCTCCGGTTCCGGTAGTGGGAAAGGGAAAGCCACTGTCTGAGGTGGTTGAGGTACGGCAGAATTAGTCTGCGAGGTGGGAGGTGGTGGGGGCGGAGGTTGAACGCTGAAATTGAATTTGACTGACGGCATTTGAGGCATCCCTGTCTGGGTGACGCTCTGAGCCGAGTTGACTACTTGCTGTAACTGTTGGGATACTTGAACTACTGTTTCTACTTCTCGCCGCAGTTGTTGATTTTGTTGGACTAATTGCTGATTGTGGGTTTTGAGGGAGTCCACCATCGCTTGGGCTGCTTGCAGCTCTGCCGTGACTTCTCGATAGAGGGAAATTGGTACCGATGGAGAGTAACTATTTGAGTTTTCCGGGGAAGTATTGTCAGATAAGGTAGTATTTTGCATAATTATTGTAGATGGCGAGGGTGAACTTGTTTTAGTTTAGCCTGAGAGTATTTGCAATTAGATCGATCGCAACACAATTCGTCAAGATATTTGTTACATATATTGAACGTAAATTTAATTTAATGTTACAAGTTTTTAGTCAATCGCTATGAACAACTACGCACCGGAACAAACTATGTCGCAAAAGTCAAGCACCGAGGAAATGAAATACGGCGAACGCCAGATTTTGGAAGGCGAGTTAATTACTTTCCCGAATCCGCGAGTCGGGCGGCGCTACTCGATTAACATTACTTTGCCGGAGTTTACTTGCAAGTGCCCCTTTTCTGGCTATCCCGATTTTGCGACAATTCACGTTACTTATGTACCCGACGAGCGGGTGGTAGAGTTAAAGGCGCTGAAACTGTACGTTAACAGTTATCGCGATCGCTACATTTCTCACGAAGAATCGATCAATCAAATTTTAGACGATTTTGTGGCGGCTTGCGCGCCCCTAGAAGCGACGATTAAGGGCGATTTTTCGCCGCGGGGGAACGTCCACACCGTGATTGAGGTGTCGCACCAGAAGTAGGGTGGGTATTAAGCTGTTGTGGCATTGAGATTTAATTGTGGGGTGGCCTCGAAGCGCACCCCACAATAGTTTTAAGAGATAGAATTGTTAAAAGTAGTAAGTAATTGTAGGGTGCGTCAGGGCAGCCCTCTCAAGCTAGTCAAAAAGTCGTTCAAACGCTTAAAATCTCGTAGTTGGTAGGGTTTACACTAAGTATCGGTTGAGTTTGTCGCCTACCGGAGAGTACCGATTGACCGGCGTTTCAGCATTTTGATTTTTAAACCAAAACTCCGTATAGCAATTGTCATTACTTGAAATTTGAAAAATTAGAACGTGAAATAGCGGTTTTCTGCTTTTTCTCAGGTTGACATTAACCACCTCGACATATCTGGCAACGCGCACGCTACAAACTCAACTAATCTTGTTGATATTTATCGTTGGTGTAAGGTGCGCCTAGCGCACCCTACGGTTAGCTTTGACTTGCAACAGAAGTCGGGGCGATCGCACTTTTTTCCTCTGCTGTTTTCGATTCGGCTAACTTGTCCAAAATCTCCACAACTTCTCTTTCAAAAGTCACCTGAGCGCGATTAGTACGCCCCCCGACGTATAGTTTGCCGTCCTTTTCCAAAGCCCAAATCTGCGAGTGAGACAGATAGCTCATCAGCACGCTGAGCATTAGCAACCCGAAGCCAGTATAAACGATCGGAATGCCCGGATCGGCTTTAATTTGCAATCCCGTACTGCCTACAACTTCGTCAATTGTCAGCATCACTCCATTAACTTCTACCGCCGTGCCTGCGCGAACTGTAGTTAATAATTTGCCATCCGTACCGTACACTAACATTGTGCCTTGCAAGTCTTTTGCTAACAGAGAAACTCCCGCGCTCAAATCTGGTTTTGTTGGAATCCAAGCACCCCAAATTCGGCCTTGACCTTGGGTGTCTAGCTGAGCCATTGGCAATTGTAAAACCGGGCTTTTGTTGAGGCGAACTCGCACGGCGGCTATTGCCCAATCTGCTTGATAAAATGTGACTCCCCGGTATCTCAGGGGCTCGTTAACGTGAATGGTTTTGCGATCGACCTCTTGGCCTGTTTTGTCCAAAACTGACAAGTCAGAGTAAAATTGGTCGATCGCACCGCTCGGACTATAATCAATCCAGAACCGATTAACTCGCATCGACCAATCCTTCGGTATTTGCGGCCCCGCCCAAGGCCCTGCATCCATGATATTCTGCACCTGAAATGTTTCGCCGCTGGGAACCATTTCTTGACCTAGAAATCCCGTCATCGCGCCCCACATCGACCCAGCTAAAATAATTAGCATACTGGCGTGAACAATAATCGGGCCGACTTTGCCAATTATTCCCTTGCGAGCATAAACTTTTTCGCCTTCTCGAAATATGCGGTAGTTTTTTTGCTGCAAAAGTGGTTCTAAGGAACTTAAAGCAACTGTTTCTAATTCCGCACTGAGAGCTAATTTTTCAAACTGCTTTGGTTCTTCATAAAATTTCCAGCGACGGGCAGCTTTTAATGCCGGAAATTGCCGCGTAAATGTACAAGCTGTTAAGCTGCTGCCGAACAAAATTAGGATGGACAAAAACCACCAAGTGCGGTATACGTGGTCAAGTCCTGCAATTAGCACAACTTTCCAAGTTAGGAAGCCAAACAAGGCGGGGTGTTCTGGATAGTTAGATTGGTAAAAGGGTACTGATTGGCCTTGTTCGATGACAGTGCCGGAAATGCTGAAAAATGCGATCGTCAGCAGCAAGATAATTGCTAGCCGCAAATCTGCTAGCACCGGCAATATTTCTCGCTTGAAAAACCTTTGAGGGGCACTCGCCCAGTTTGATAGTTTAGATAGAAATACTTCTTTTGATGTCATTGGTAATTATGAAGAAAGTTCGGCAACGGATTGTGTAACGGATGTAACGGATGTCAGGAAGTTCGGCAACGGATTGTGTAACGGATGTAACGGATGGAAGAAGGGAGAAAGAAGAAAGAGGAGGGAAAAACAAAACATGAATAAAATATTATTATTTTTATCGAGCAAGCCTCAATCAATTTTGAATTCTTTTTCTTTTCTTTCTTTCTTCCTTCGTGTTCTTCGCGTCTTCGCGGTTCGTTAAAAAAACGTAATTCACGCATTCAGTAGAGATTGCTATATCTTTAAATAAAGACTGAAGTCCTTACTACTAAAGTTAAGCGGGAAGGATGCGGGAAAGCAGAGAGAAAACGCCAAATCCTACTAGCAAAACACCGCTAACAGGAGTAATCCAACTCGACCACCGACGTAATTCTAACAACTTTTTAATGCTAGCAGTAAAAGTACCTGCTATAATCAGCGGAGCGACGTAGCCAGCAGCGTAAAACAGCAGCAACACACCACCTAAAACTGTATCCCCCGTTTTGGAAACCCAAGCTAAGAGTGTAGCTAAAACCGGAGTGCTGCAGGGAGACGCTACTAAACCAAAAGTTAAGCCCAATAAGTACGATCGCACCCCCGCCGGCAAATCTTTCGGCACCCACCCCACAGCGTCGAAAGACGGCATTTGTAAGGGTAAAGCTTCGAGTAAATTCAGCCCCATTAGAATAGCAATAATGCTGACAAGAATCGGCAAACCCAGGCCAATTTTGCCGTAAACTTGTCCGGCAAATGATGCTACAATACCTAAACCCGCAAGGGTGGTGGCTAATCCCAGGGAAAACCACGCAGACTGGGCTGCGGCTTGCAGGCGACTTTTTGCTTCGTATCCACCGATGTAGCCGATCGTGATCGGCAACATTGAAAGCATACAGGGCGTTAAGCTCGTTAGCAACCCTGCCAGAAAGATGACTCCGACGCTGACTAAACTGAGGTTTGTCAGTTGAGTATTTACTAAATTATTAGCAAATTGTGCGATTTCGTAAAGTTGGGTTTGCAGGGTTTCCATCAGTCGGTTTTAGATTTTAGATTTTAGATTTTAGATTTTAGATTTTAGATTGACTCTACAGTCGATCGATTTTAGATTTTAGATTGACTCTACAGATGAATCTGGGAGTTTCAACTAAATATATAATTTTTTTGCTCTCCACAGTCGATCGATTTTAGATTTTAGATTTTAGATTTTAGATTGACTCCACAGTCGATTTTAGATTTTAGAGAGCCTCTACAGATAAATCTGGGAGTTTAAACTAAATATCTAATATTTTTGCTCTTCACGACTCCTGTCGGGGGCTTGTATCCCTAGGCAGGTGACTTCAGGTTCCGGGCTGTTCTGGCTTTCTTGAAAATTGTAACAGATGCGCGCAGGTTCGGTTTGAGATTTAAGATTTTAGCGATATTTACTGGTTGGGAGTTAAAAGGTCGATCGCACCCTGGTTTAAATTGATATTTTGACAGCATCCTCAACAAGCTGTTGGCAACGGGCGCAGCTTGGGAGTTAAAAGGTCGATCGCACTCTGGTTTAAATTGATATCTTGACAGCATCCTCAACAAGCTGTTGGCAACGGGCGCAGCCTATTGCACCAGATAATTCATTGACTGCGAAATCGGCGCAAAAGCCTGTCGTTGAAAGTATTCAAACAGACTTTAATTTAACTCTACTTTAAATTAAAGCCACTTTCTTCATTAATAGACCCGTCAGGCATTATTGCCCCTGCCAGCACCGCACCTCTGAGATTTGCGCCCGTTAAAATAGCGCCTTCTAAATTAGCATTGCTCAAATTTGTGACTTGTTTGGAACCTCGGAAAAAGAAGCTGTGCAAGTCAGCACCTGTTAAATTAGTGTCTGCCAAATTAGCATATTGCAAGTCAGCACCGTGCAGCGTCGCCTCCGTTAAATTAGCTTGGGTAAGATTGCTTCCCCAAAGTCGAGAATCTAAGACATTAGCATCTTGTAAATTGGCGCGGCTCAGATTGGCCAAAGTCAGATTAGCATCCCACAAGTTCGTGCCGTTGAAATTAGCTTCGGTCAAATTGGCTCGACTGAGATCCGTGCCTAAAATCTCAGCATTTGCTAAATTAGCGCCGGTGAGGTCGGCGTCAGAAAGATCCGCATTTTTTAAGTTAGCACCGGACAAATTAGCGCCGCTCAAATTAGCGCCGCTCAAATTAGCTTCTTGGAGATTAGCGCCCCGCAAATCTACAGTGTTCAAATCGCATTGCTTCCACAGAAAGCTGACGCACCAATTATCTTTTAATAGGTGACTCAAATCCTCCGCATTGGCGGCCATCACAGGAGGAGTTAAGTAGAGAGTGAACAGGACGATCGCCAACACCGCAGCGAAGAAAGTTTTCAGCCTCATAACTCTTTTCATTGACACTAATTTGCGCCATTAATTATTGATGTCTAATCAAAGCATAGCAAATAATTTGCAACTTCCCTCAGCAAGATTACTCAAAAATATTAGTGTAGTGAAAGGTTAATCAGGGTTGGCGCAGGCACAAACTTAATTCAGGTTGTGTTAGACCCGCTTTGAGCTAGAAACCCGGTTGATTCACAAATGCCTCGCTGCCAAACTAATATTTTTCCTAAAAACCTGGTATAAGATAACCGCAAGTTGGCTCGGGATTTGCCAGTGCAATATCGCTACAAAGTAATACTTGCTCCAGGCAGTTGCGATCGCTCCCCCAGGGGCATATCTGCAAACAATCCTGGTATAAACTGCTCAATATGGGAATCAAGAAACCGCTCCTCTAGCCTACAAGCCTTATATTTAAAGGGTTCTAGACGCAATTTTTGTTGATGGCGATCGGCATCACTAACTAAGGCTAACGCTCCTCACACAACTCAAGCCCCAGCATCACCCAATCTCATCAAACTTATCACGTTCCTGAGACTACGGATATCACTGTCAATAGCTCAACTATGAAAGAAAATAAGAGCATACAGTTGAACAGCACTTTTCCCATGCCTACTATCCCCCTTCTCCCAACCCAATTAGTTGTCACAACTATTTTCAATTCGATCGAATCTTTGGGATTCACTAATATTGCCGGCGTATTTTCGGGGGAGCAAGCTGAATCCCGACAAGAGGCAAATTTAAAAGTTAGTACCAAAAAGTTTTACACTCAGGGTTTAAAAAATCTCGAACAACAAGACTTGCACGGTGCGATTAAAAATTTCACTGCCACAATTAACATTAATCCGCAATTCGCCTCAGCTTACAACGATCGCGGTGTGGCCCGCTACAAATTAGGCTACAAACAATCTGCGCTGGAAGATTTAACTACAGCCATCAAACTCAATCCTTACCGAGCCAAGTATTACAGCAATCGGGGGTTTATGCTGACTCGTTTAAAACATTATACAGCGGCGATCGCAGATTACACCTCGGCACTGCTGCTCAACCCTAATGTAGCTCAATCTTACTTTAACCGAGGTGCTATCCGCCTGCAAATGGAGAATTCCCTGGCAGCACTAGCTGATTTTGAGTCAGCAATTCGCCTCGATAGCGATTTTGCTAAAGCTTACTTTAACCGAGGACTGACTAGATATAAATTGAGAGAGGTTGAGGGAGCATTTGAGGATTTTCAGAAGGCGGCAGGGCTTTTTAAGCTGCAGGGGAAAATGGATTCTTATCAAGAGGCAGTTTCTCAAATTACAAAGCTATGGTGTTAGTTGAATTTGGGAATTGGGAATTGGGAATTGGGAATTGACCATTGATAATCAGGTAAGGTGCACCGAAGAGCACCCTACACCTATAATTATTGCCTCAGTCTTGTTAAAGTTAGCCAATACTCAAGGCGGCGTCTCTGGAAGGCAAGTTATCGGCAACGACAGCAGAAGAAAAGTTAATTTCAAAAGCAGCATTTTGAACTGCTGCAGGAGTGGCATTTTGAACCACAGCCAAAGTAGCTCCTCCAAATTGAATGAGTGTGTTGCTGCCTGATTGGGTGAATGAGGTGTTGGATAAAGGGCTGGTCAAGGCAATGCGATCGCCATCTCCCGGCCTAAAATCAAGAATTATATCGCTCGACGCATCCAACTCCAGAATTTCACCCGTAACCAGAACAAACGTATCAGTACCGCCACCGCCGGTGAGAGTATCGCTGCCAATATCGCCAAGTAAAATATCGTTACCATCGCCGCCGATTAAAACATCGTTTCCTCTGCCGCCTCGCAAAAAGTCGTTACCAGCATCGCCATTGAGATTATCGTCGCCGAGATTTCCGTTGATAATATCGTTGCCAACACCGCCGCTAATGGAGTCGTTACCTTTGCCGCCTCTGAGAAAGTCGTCGCCTGCTTCGCCGGTGAGGGTATCGTTGCCTTGGCTGCCATTAATTGCATCATCCGTGGGTGCACCGAGGATGCGATCGTTTGCGCTACCTCCCACTACACCGTTAGAATTTTGCTGAGAGTCTTGGGAAGTGACTTGATAGTTGTTCGGGGTGTTGGCCAATCTGAGGGCTCGCAAAGGCAGATTTACAAAATTGGTACTGTTAATGAAATCGTTGAGTACATTAACATCGCTAATGATGCTAGAAACCCGGCTGGGGACGATTCCTCCAACGACTTTTGCAGTTGAAATGCGATCGCCCTGCTGCACCGCATTCACCGTTTCAAAACCTTGAATAACGTTGCCAAAAACAGCATAATTACCATCCAAAAATGGCAAATTATCCAAAGCAAAATAAAACTGCGAAGAAGCCGAATCCAAAGCATTAGAACGAGCCATTGCCACAGCCCCGCGATTATGCCGCAACTGCGGCGTCTGGGTGACAATTTGGTTGTAAACAGGTTGCGCGGCTCCTTGCGGCTTAATTTCCAAAGGAATAAAACGCGCCTGATTGGTATCCGGGTCAATAAAACTACCCGTTCCCAATTGACTTGCTGGAATTCTCGTATCCCTGCTGCGCGGATCGCCTCCTTGCACCACAAAAGGATCTGGCTGGCGCACAACTCGGTGAAACATCACCCCGTCGTAAATGCCGCGTTCAACTAAGTCAACAAAATTTCCTCCAGTAATCGGGGCATTAGTGCCATCGACTTCGATCACAACGGGTTGACCGTTAATTACCTGGACTACTATAGCTTTGCCTGTTAACGGGAGTGCAGCGCTCATGGGTAAATTGCTATTTGAGTGAGTGATCTTTGGGTTTTAGAAGCAATCCGCGAATTGCCCCTACCCATTTAATCAGAAAACTGTAAACTTGTCTTAAGTACAGTTCTACTTCTAAATTTATGATGTCCCGTCGCAATTTTTTTAGCACTTTATTGGCAATTTGTCTAGTTTTTCTAAGTTTCAATTTTGCCACACCTGCATTTGCCCTCGGTGGCAAGCTTCCGACGGTGAATGAAGCCGCACCGGATTTTAGTTTGCCGACAAACAGCGGCGACGGACAAGTGTCTCTGTCCGATTATCGCGGTAAGTGGCTGGTAGTCTATTTTTATCCGAAAGACTTTACATCCGGTTGTACGATCGAAGCACGGAGATTTCAGGAAGACTTGCCGAAATACTTGGCAAAGAATACTCAAATTATCGGTATTAGCGCTGATGATGTCGATTCCCACGCGGAATTTTGCGATTCCGAAGGTTTGAAGTTTCCACTGTTAGCTGATACGGATGGTAAAGTGAGTAAAGCTTACGGTTCTTGGATTAGTTTTATCTCCGCGCGACACAGTTTTATTATTGACCCTGAAGGTATTTTGCGCGAAACTTTTGTGAAGATTAATCCGGCGATTCATTCTAAAGAAGTGTTGGCTCGTTTGGGGGAATTGCAGGCTAACGGGTAATGCGAGGTTTCACAGTACACGAAATACGAGAAACCGATCGCGTTCGCTTTCTCCATACCCGCAATCGCACCCTCTACAAGAACGTGCTGCGGATGAACATTGACCGCAACCTTAGGCTGGCCATTCTCAATCAACTACACTGATGGCAACGTCAGCATCAGCGGACAACATGAAGAAACCCCGATCGTCCGCGCCGGAGGGCTGGTGGAACTGCTAGACACGATCGATTTAGGACAGCCCATTGCCCTGGATGGAAATATCACTGATTTGATCGATCGCACTCGCGATCGATCTCCAGCCAGGGGATGGCATTGTCCTCTACAGCGATGGCATTACAGAAGCCAAGAACATGGACATAGCCCAGTATGGATTGGAGCGACTCTGTGCGATCGTGAGTCAAAGTTGGCAACAATCCGCAGAGGAAATCAAACAACCAGTGATTGCAGATGTCCGCGAATTTATAGCTGGAAAAAAGCAGTTTTATGCTATCAGTTTGCTTATCCTCAAGCAGCAAAAATAGGGTGATATTTAAGGATTTAATTAATCTTTATCGTGGCTCTTGATAGAAATTTTGGGACTGTTCTATATTCTGGCGATCGCTAATTTATCAGGTCTGGATATTATAGCGATCGCTCTCGGTAATTTTCCAAGCCCGGTTTTTGATTAATATTCTCCAAACTTGCTCTCCACTTAGTCGAATTCCTGTTTTTTATTCTAGATAGGTCGCTAACCTAGGCACCCGCACTCATGTCTCTTTAATTGTCATTGGAGTCTTTATTGACAATATCGTGAGATTAGGGCGAAAATGTATTATCTAATTTTATGTGAGTATTGTTTGGGAAAATCCCCATCGCATTAACTAACAAATTATGCCAAAAGTTGTTTCGATACACTCCTATCGACGCGGTACAGGTAAATCTAAATTTACTGGTAACTTAGCAACTACGGTAGCCCTGCAATGTCATTGAGTCGGCGTAGTTGATACAGACGTGCCCTCGTCTGGTATTCACAACCTGTTCTGCCTGGAGCCGGAGCAAACCTCTAAAACCTTGAACAATTATCTCTGGGACAAAAGTTCGATCGCAGACGCTGTGCTGCCTATGATGTCAGTGTCAACATCGGTATAGATAGTCCAGGCAAGCTGTTTTTGATACACTCCAGTGTCAAAGCAGATGAAATTGCCAGAATTTTGAAGGACGGCTATGATTATGTCAAGCTGCTGAATGATGGGTTTCATAGCTTGGTGAAAGCACTCAAGCTTGATTATTTATTTATTTATACCCATCCTGGCTTGTAGAAAAAGACGTTTCTCTCGATACCATCTCCCCTGTGCCGATCCTGATCTCAAGATTTTGGCTTGCATTTGTTTAATCTTGTCAAACCAGAGCACAATTTGGACGAGTCGATTGCCAGCGGTGACGGACTTAATGATTGGTAAGGCTAAACATCGCCCTTAAATTACAATTTTTATATTAGTGAAAAAAAGGTGGTACGATACCTCAAACCTACTGCCACGAAAGAGGCTAAATGTCAAGCGCTCTTCAAAGCTGTAGCCACCGTCTAAATTTCTATGAGTGTCATCTATTAATGGTAAGTAAATCCGATTTTTTTCGAGGCATTTTTTCCATCATTATTGCCACTTTTGCCTCCTATATCACCTTATAATTAACTGGGATAATGACTCCAAAAAAAGGTGAAAATATTCGCCTAGGTGGGTTAATGGGTGTTTTTTGACAATGGAAACGGGCATCGGGCTAATCTACTTTATAGGAATGCTGGCTTATCACCTGCCAGTAGCGATCGCCTACGATTTACCTATTGTGGTCTTTTGGCTTGCCGTAGTCATTGCCTCTAGTATCACCTTCTACAGCTTGCATCGAGGTTTTGCACACAGGTTCTCGTTGTTAATTCCCGGTATTCTCATCGGATCTGGCATTGAAAATATGCTTTATATTGGCATGGCGGCGATGCGAGTACCTGCCGAAATGCACCATAATTACTGGATTGTGGCACTGTCTTTCTTAGTTGCCGTTATTTCTAAATCTATAAGGAAGTCCGATGTACGACTTGACGAGATTCACTTTAAGGGACATGGCGGAATGCGGGTTGGCTCTACGCCATTTTGGCTTGGGGGTTGAAAGTATGGAAGAGGCGAGTAACAGAATTGTTAGGTATGTTTACGAAAATTTCTGTACTAAGCCAACTGGTGAGAAATCCTGCGCCCTAGTCCGTTTGTTCAAAACTCACCCTTATGAAGACTTAGAAGTCGAACTTGCCGAGTATGCCCGTAGTATGTTGGGCGACTATCCCCCTTTGCCTGCCATGAAGTGCATGACTGCACTGGCAACAGTAGGAGAACAAACGGAATGGAACTCAAGACACACATCCGTTGGACATAAGGCTATTCCACTGGCAAGCGAATCTGTAGTCGATCAGCTACCGATGATCTCACAGCTCATCAGACAGCTCGGCTTAGATATAAAAACAGTTATCAACCCTGACCCGAATCTTTTGGTAGAAATCGAGCAGAGGAAATACAACGTCTTCTATGTACCTGAAGCGATTGGCAGCCCCTATATTCCCGCTCAGGACTCCTTTGTGATTCCCTTCGGAATCAAGTCTGTGTTGGGGTTTGGTGGCCTATTACCTTCAGGCAATATGTTTGCAATTATCATGTTCTTGAAAGTCCAGATTCCTATTAGCACGGTTCAGATGTTCAGCACTCTGGCGCTGAACGTCAAGACAGCACTGCTGCCCTTCGATCGAGGAGCTGTCTTCGCTCAAAAAGATGAATCTACTACAGCCTCTAGGCAAATATTCACAAGAAACACTGAGCAGGAGCTAGCGCAGCTTAAATCCCAAGTAGCGACTTTGAGGCAGTTGCTTGATGTTTTTGACCAATCGATCTTGGTACAATCCGATCGACTCGAACAAGCCATAGAGGAACTGGCAGACTCGGCGCAAAAGTTAGATACACTCAACCAGAGACTCAAGGAAGACAATCTTCGCATGGGTGCGGAATTGGATATAGTGCGTCAAATGCAGCAAATGATTCTGCCAAACGCTGAGGAACTGGAAATTGAAGGACTCGATATTGCTGGATACATGGAGGCTGCCGATGAAGTCGGCGGCGACTACTATGATGTTTTAAACACAGATGGCGTTGTCACTCTGGGCATCGGCGATGTCACTGGACATGGACTTGAAAGTGGCATCTTGATGCTGATGGCGCAAACCGCCGTTCGCACCCTCAAGGAAATCCCCGAAGTAGACCCCGTTCGGTTCCTGGATGTGATCAACCGCACCCTTTACAAAAACGTCCAGCGCATGAATTCCCAGAAAAGTCTTACCCTAGCGATTTTAAATTACTCCCAAGGACGCATCAGCGTCAGCGGTCAACACGAAGAAGTGCTCGTCGTGCGAAACGGTGGACAGCTAGAACGTATCGACACCATGGATTTGGGCTTTCCTATTGCTCTTGACGACGACATTGTTAAGTTCATCAGTCACATTTCCATTGAGCTACACACGGGAGATGGAGTAGTCCTCTACACTGATGGGATACCAGAAGCGAAAGATATCAACAAAGTGCAATATGGAGTCGATAAACTCTGTGAAGTAATTAGCGAGAACTGGCACAAATCGGCGACCGAAATTAAAGAAGCCATTATTGGCGATTTGCGGCGGCATATTGGTAAGCAAAAGGTATTTGATGACATCACTTTGCTGGTTTTGAAGCGACAAAGCGATGCTTCAGATGCTCATCGATAACGGCAACTGGAAGTAGGGCTATAGTTCAAAAGCTCAAAACTGTTCGGAGTATTAATTAGTACGACAGCCTTTAATATAGTGCAAGACTTCTTGATAGATTTGACTGCTAACGCGATCGCCTCTTCTGCCATTTTCCAGCTTTATATCATCCACGAAAAAATTTAGATTAAATTCAGCGTAGGCTATTCCATCATCACTATGATTTGTCTCTGTGATTAATACCTGGAGTTTAGACTAAGACAGAATAAAGGGGTGCATTACTGTAAATTGAATGCACTCAAGAATCAACAATCGAAAAC